>JBPCPD010000161.1:0-6342 GCA_050999535.1 Thermoleophilaceae bacterium | reverse complement strand
GGCCGCGGCGGGGTAGACCGCCACCGCCCAGGCTACCGCCACCGCTCCCCAAACCAGCGGCCACCCGTCAGGCCCAGGGCAACCCATCGCCGCGCCGCCCCGGGCGCCGACCTACGCTTCCGCTTTGCGCGTCGTAAGCAGAAGCGCCGGCATGGCGGACACACGTGATCGCATTCGGCGCCAAGCGGTAGCGCAGGGGCATTGCGTCTATGCGGAGCTGCAGCCGAGACGCCTGATGCTCACCACGCTCGAAACCGTCACGTCGAAGAGCGGTGGTGGCTGTCGACCCTTGGAAGCAAGCGCGGCCGGAGCCTGATGCCTTAAGATAGCTCGGATGGACGACGTACCGGCGGTCTGGAGACTCGTTCCGGGGGCATCCGAAGAGAAACTTGAGGATGTCCTTGGCCGCCTCGCAGAGCGGCTTGAGATTGATACCCCGGAGATCGGGAGCGAGTACGTGTTCCTGCCTGCGGACTACCCGCGCGTGGCGCAGGCTCTTGACGAGGTTGAGCCTGGCTGGCGTGACGAGTCGCTGCTCCTCCCGCCTGAGCCCTAACGGTCCTCGACGCCGCGAGCCTTGCGCTTGAACGCGAGGCAGTCGAGGTAGATGACCGGTACCAGCTTTCGCGCTCCTCTCTACGCGGTGGGCTCGAGCTCGACCTTGAGCCAGCCCGGCTGTCGCTCGTCGAAGGCGCGGTAGGCGCTGATCGCGTCGGTGACGCCCTCGATGTTCGTGAGCACCGTCGAGGGGTCGACCGCGCCGGTGCGCACGAGCTCCACGAGCTCTGGGACGTGGCGACGGTGGTTGCAGTTGCCCATGCGCAGGGTTAGGTTCTTGTTGAACGCCTGGCCGATGGGAAAGCTCTGCAGCTCGGGTGAGTAGACCCCGATGATCGCCAGCGTCCCCGCCTTGGCCAGCGCGTCGACCGCCCAGCGCAGCGCCTGCGAGGGCGCGTCGCCGGGGACAAAGGTCTCGCCCTGAGGATTGGTCTCGGGCGCCACGGCGGCCAGCTCCTGCGCCGACTGCTCGTCGTGGTCGCTCGAGGCGGCGGGCCCGCCGTCGGGGCTCGTCGCGTCCACGCCCACGGCATCGATTGCCTTGTCCACGCCGATCCCGCCGGTCAGCCGGCGGATGGCCTCCACCGGGTCCTCGGCCTCGAAGTCGATGACCTCGGCCGTGTGGGATCGTGCGGCCTTCAGCCGGTCAGGATGGCGTCGACGGCCAAGACCCGGCTGGCTCCCTGGAGGAAGGCGCTGATGATGGCGAACTGCCCGACGGGCCCGCAGCCGAAGACGGCGACGGTGTCCCCCTCGGAGACCTCCGCGAGCTTGGCCCCGAACCAGCCGGTGGGGAAGATGTAGGAGATCGGCAGCGCCTGGTCGTCGCTCACCGCGTGAGGCAGGCGAACGAGCGTAGTTTCGCGATCACCGTCGTCCGGGCGCCGTGCGCTACCTGGCGCGCGATGGCGGCGCCGGCGTGAACTGGAAGCCGTGCAGCCGCAGGCCGGGGTCGTCGGCGACGATGGTGCCGTCGCTCTGGTAGAGCCCGGGCTCGACCGCGCCCGAGAGCACGGCATAGGCCTCGCCGCCGTGCCAGGTCGCCGTCGCGGCGCCACCGGCGTCGGCGGCCTCGATGAAGTCCTCGCCGTCGGTCCAGTCACGCACGAGCTCGAGACGCTCGCGCTCGCCGGGCAGCGATACGTCGGCGCTCTGGGCCTCGAGCAGGACGCCCTCCGCGTCCTCTGCGCGCACCGGCTTCAGCGGCTCCGGCGCCTCGAAGCCGGTCTGCAGCTCGCCCAGGACCTCGCCGACTGCGCGCTCGGCATCGAGGTAGTCGCCCTCGCCGTAGTGGATGTAGCGCAGGGTTCCGGTGCGGTCGAACAGGTAGCGCCCGGGCCAGCCGCGGTTGCCGTAGACGCGCCACAGCTCGAGCTGCGGGTCGAGGGCGACGGGGTAGTCGATCCCGAGCGCCGCGATCGCGCGCTGTGCGACCTCTGGGTCACGGCCGAAGGAGTAGCCGGGGCAGTGCACGCCGATCACGCGCAGGCCGTGCTCGGCGTAGCGCGCATGCCAGGCCTTGACGTAGGGCAGGGTGCGGTGCGAGTTGATGCGCGCGCTGTCGAAGAACTCGACCAGCACGGCGTGGCTGCCGAGCAGCCGGTCGAGGCGCTCGAAGGGCGTGTTGAGCCACTGCGTTCGCGCTGGAAACTCGGGCGCCGCCAGCCGGGCGTCTTGCGGTGGGCGCATGCGAGCAGGATGCCGCACGCGGGTCGACGGGGCCTGCCGCCCCTCGTCGCCCTGGGGCCGCTCAGCCCGCCAGCGCCGCGAGCAGCCGCGGGGTGACCCAGACCTCGATCGCCGCGCTGGCGAGCAGGACGGGAACGGCGATCGCGACGGTCACCGCGGTGGCGGCCAGCAGCTCGTCGAGACGAGCTCGTTGACGCGGCTCACCCGGAGGCCATCGGCAACGGGCGCCAGATGTTGAGCGCGCGGCGCAGCTCCGGCGTGCCAGGCTCGGGCATCCCGGGCGGGAGGAGCGCAGCCCGATCATCGATCGGGCGAGCACCGCACCGAGAATCTCCCGGCGAGCACCGCACCGACGCCCTCACGTCACGAGCTTGCGCTCCATGCCGTGAATCGCGACCCGCCACATGACCAGTCCGAAGCCCGCGATCGCGCCGAGGTGCGCGGCGTCGGTGGCACCCTCCCAGCCGAAGACCGCGTGGCGGACCAGCTCGACGCAGTGGTGGAGCGGGTTGATCTGGGCCGCGATCTGCGCCCCCTCGGGCAGCTGATCGATCGGGAAGAACGTGCCGGCGACCAGGAACAGCGGCGTGATCACGGAGCTGGTGATGTAGTTGAAGTTCTCGATCGACTTCAGGTAGGCGGCGATCGAGATGCCGAAGCACGCCCAGCCAAAGCCCGCCAGGAAGGCGATCGGCGGTACCGCGAGCATGCCCCAGCTGGGGTCGAGGCCGAAGATCATCGCCACCAGCAGCGGCGTACAGCCATAGACGCCGGTACGGGTGGCGATCCACAGCGCCTCACCGGTGACGAGCTCCTCGGTGTCGACCGGCGCGGCGAGGATTGCGTCGTAGGTGTGCTGGAACTGGTACTTGATGAAGGTTCCGAACATCGCCGGGAAGACCGACGAGAACAGCACGGCGGTCGCGACGACGCCGGTGCCGACGAACTCGACGTAGCGGAGTCCGCCGACCTCGGCGACGAGCGAGCCGAAGCCGAACCCGAAGGCGAGCAGGAAGATGGTCGGCTCGACCGTCGACGAGAAGGTGGTCGAGCGCCAGTAGGAGGAGAAGTTGATCATCTCGCGCACGAGCACGCCGCGCAGCGCGGGGCGCTCGAGGCGTCCGAGCCTGCGCTTCGCCGGCCGCGCTGCCGGCGAGGCGCTCACGCGACCTCCTCGCCGGTCAGCAGCACGAAGACGTCCTCGAGCGTCGTCGCCCGGGGGCGGCCCGACGGGGCATCACCGTTGGTCGCGTCGGTGCCGAGTACCGCGACCGAGGTGCCGGTGCGCCGCGTTCGAAAGCCCCGCTCGGTCGCGGCCGCCTCCGCCGCGGTCAGCTCTTCGGGGGGACCGTAGACCTCGACCGCCTGGCCGCCGACGTGCTCGGCGACGAGCTGTGCGGGCGGGCCGGCCGCGACGGCGTGTCCCTCGGCCATGATCGTGACGGTGTCGGCGAGGCGCTCGGCCTCCTCGATGTAGTGGGTCGACATCAGGATCGATGTCCCCTCCGAGCGCAGCCCGTCGATCAGCGCCCACAGCTCCTGGCGCACCTGGGGGTCGAGCCCCACGGTCGGCTCGTCGAGCAGCAGCAGCCGCGGGCGGTGCACGAGCGCGCGGGCGATCAGCAACCGCCGGCGCATGCCGCCGGAGAGCTCGTCGACCTTGCTCGTGCGGCGCGCGTCGAGGTTGGCGATCCGCACCGCGCGGTCGACCGCGGCCGCGCGCTCGTGGCGCGCGATGCGGTAGAGGTGGGCGAAGACGACGAGGTTCTGCTCGACGGTCAGGGTCGTGTCGAGGTTGTCGAGCTGGGGCACGACGCCGCACTCCGCGCGCGCCTGCTTGGACTCCCCGGGGAGCCGGTAGCCGAACACCTCGAGCTCGCCGGAGTCGGCGATCGCCTGGGCGGTGAGCAGCTTCATCGTCGTCGACTTGCCGGCCCCGTTGGGCCCGAGCAGTCCGACGCAGGTGCCCTCGGGCACCTCGAGGTCGAGTCCGTCGACCGCGGTGATCGACCCGAACCGCTTGCTGACGCCGCGGAGGCTGATGGCGGGGGGCGATGGCACGACCGGGCAGCGTAGGCCACCGGGCCGCGGGCCACCGGGCCACCGGGCCGCCGGGGTCACCACCGGCCGCACCCGCTCGATCGGCGGATCCGGTGAAGGGTTCGCGGACCCACTTGGTTCAGGGCGGCGTCTGCCGCCGGCCCGCGGCGTCTGCCGCCGGCCCGCCTAGAGTCTTGGCGTGTGAGCCTCCCGCGCCCTGTCCCGGACCGCGGCCGCGAAATCGACCCATGGCGTTTCAACGAGGTCGTGCGGATCCGCCGATTGCGCGAGCAGGCGCGACGGCCGCTGGCGGTCAACCTCGCCGAGGGCATCGCGCTGAGCGAGTTGCTGGCGACGTTCCGCGGCGCCGCGCGGCGATGAGCGAGCGGCTCGGGCTGCGCGAGCTGCTGGAGCGGCTCGCGCGGGCCGAGGTCCGCTTCGTGCTGATTGGCGGTCTCGCGGTCAACGCCTGGGGCCACGTCCGCGCGACGCGGGACCTCGACCTCGTGCCGGATCCGGATGTCGCGAACCTCGATCGCCTCGCCGATCTGCTGGAGTCGCTCGACGGGCGTGTTCAGGTGGCCGAGGGCCGGCTCGGCCCCAGCGCGATCCGGACGTTCCTCCGTGCCGGCGATCGCACGCTGGTCGACACCAGCTCGGGTCCGGTGGACGTCCTGCAGGGGATGCCCCAGATCCCGGGTTTCGACGCGCTCGACGCGGAAGCAGTCGAAGTGGATCTCGACGGTCTGCCCGTGCGGGTCTGCTCGCTCGCTGCGCTGCTCGAGATGAAGCGAGCGTCGACGCGCTCGCGTGACCGGGACGACCTCGAGGCGCTGGAGGCCGCACACGCGGACGCGCCGGGTGAGTACTGAGCCGGTTTAGCCTGCCGCACGTCGGTAACTATTCGTAAGCGGCGCGCGGCGGACTCGCCGGCAAGCCGCCCTGAAACCAGACGAAAGGCAGCACATGCAGACGCGCAGGCTCGGGAGCGAAGGACTCGAGGTATCGGCCGAGGGGCTCGGCTGCATGGGGATGTCGGAGTTCTACGGCAGCACTGACGAGGGCGAGGCGATCGCGACGATCCAGCGTGCGCTGGAGCTCGGCGTCACGTTCCTCGACACCGCCGACATGTATGGCCCGTTCACCAACGAGCGGCTCGTCGGGCGCGCGATCGCCGACCGCCGCGACGGCGTCGTGCTCGCGACGAAGTTCGGCAACCAGCGCACCGAGGACGGCGGCTTCGTGCGCATCAACGGCACGCCCGAGTACGTTCGCGAGGCCTGCGACGCCTCGCTGCGGCGCCTGGGCATCGACCACATAGACCTCTACTACCAGCACCGCGTCGATCCGGACGTGGCGATCGAGGAGACGGTCGGGGCGATGAAGGAGCTCGTCGACGCCGGCAAGGTCAGCTACCTCGGTCTCTCGGAAGCCGCGCCGGAGACGATTCGCCGTGCCCATGCCGTGCACCCGATCAGCGCGCTGCAGACCGAGTACTCGCTGTGGTCCCGCGACCCCGAGGACGCGATCCTGCCGACCGTCCGCGAGCTGGGGATCGGCTACGTGGCCTACAGCCCGCTCGGCCGCGGCTTCCTGTCGGGCAGCGTCCGCTCACCGGAGGACCTCGACGAGGACGACTTCCGCCGCCAGAGTCCGCGCTTCCAGGGCGAGAACTTCGAGCGCAACCTCGAGCTCGTCGACCGGGTCGAGGAGATCGCGCGCGAGAAGGACGTCACGCCCGGGCAGCTGGCGCTCGCGTGGGTGCTCGCTCAGGGCGAGGACGTCGTGCCGATCCCAGGCACCAAGCGCCGCTCCTACCTCGAGGAGAACGTCGCGGCCGTCGAGGTCGAGCTGACCGACGACGACCTGCGCCGCATCGGCGAGGCGGCTCCGCAGGGCGCCGCGGCCGGGGAGCGCTACGCGGACATGTCGAGCATCGACAGCTGAGCCTGCCTTGGCCGGGCGGCCGGCCGCTCAGTAGCGGCGGGGCAACCACCGGGGCGACGGGAGGGGGGGGGAAGTGGACCGCGCAAAGTCGGAGTTGGCGCCCGCGAA
>JBPCPD010000158.1:0-4264 GCA_050999535.1 Thermoleophilaceae bacterium | reverse complement strand
CCGCCATTGGGCCGGGTCGAAGGTCGAGGCCACGCGCTCGCGCCACGGAGTCGAGCGCAGCCACGAGAGGTCGACGACGTAGGCCCGCTTGGAGAGCTCGCGCGCGCGGGCCGCCGCGGCCGCCGGGTCGGGCTCGCTGCCGGAGTCGAGCAGGACGATCTGGGCGAGACGCATGAGCGCATCGACGGCCTCGGCGTGGCCGTGGGGAGCCCAGACGAGCGTGGCGAGGTCGGTGACCACCAGCGGATCGACGATCGCGTCGAGGTGCCCGAGGTGCCGGGGGCCCAGGTCGAGCACGACCCGCTCGCGGCCGACGGTCGGCGCCCCGCCCGCCGGGTCGTCTTCCGCACTCGCGGTCACGTGCGCGTCGATGGTCGTGCGGCCGGGCTCGACGGCGCACAGGATCGTCCGCGAGGCGTGGTAGCGGCCGACGTGGTCGAGGCGGTTCTGGATCTCGCCACGCCACTCGCGATCGGCGATCACGACGAGGTTGAGCACGCGCGCGGGCACGTAGGCATCGCTCTCGGCGTGGCGCTGGCGCAGCAGCTCGCGCAGCGCGGCCTCGACCTCGAAGGGCGTCGTGTCCTGCGCGGACCAGATGCCGTCGCTGATGGTCACCGCGCCGGCTCGGGGCTCGCGGCCGGCGCCATCAGATCGCCCGCCAGCGGTGGCCGCCGTGCAGGAGCGCCTCGGCGGCCTCGGGGCCGTTGGACCCCGACTCGTAGTGGGCGACCGAGCCCTCGTCGTCGGCCCAGGCCTGAAGGATCGGGTCGACGATCCGCCACTGGGCCTCGACCTCGTCGTCGCGGGTGAACAGCGTCGCCTCGCCGCGCATGGCATCCACGATCAGCCGCTCGTAGGCCTCGGGCGACTGCGACATGAACGCGGTCCCGTAGAGGAATTCCATGTTCACCGGCCGGATACGCATGCGCGTGCCCGGGATCTTGGCCCCGAGCGATATCGAAGCGCCCTCGTTGGGCTGCACGGTCAGCACGATCTGGTTGGGCTGGACCCCGACCGCCCCGTCCTGGGCGAACGCGAGGTGGGGCACCGGCTTGAGCGTGATCGCGATCTCGGTGACCTTGCGCGTCAGGCGCTTGCCCGTGCGCAGGTAGATCGGCACGCCCGCCCAGCGCCAGTTGTCGACCTCGAGGCGCAGCGCGGCGTAGGTCTCGGTCGTGGAGTCCTCGGGTACGTCGTCCTCCTCCAGGTAGGCGCCGGCGTCCTCACCGCCGACAACCCCGCGCGCGTACTGCGCGCGTACGGCCATCTCCGGCACGGTGCCGGTGGTCGGGGGTGCGATCGCGTGCAGGACCTTGACCTTCTCGTCTCTGACCTCGTCGGCGGAGAAGTTGACCGGCGGCTCCATGCACAGCAGGCACAGCAGTTGGAGCATGTGGTTCTGGACGAGGTCGCGCAGGGCGCCGGAGCTGTCGTAGTAGCCGGCGCGCGAGCCGATGCCGATGTCCTCCGCGGCGGTGATCTGCACGTTGTCGACGAAATTGCGGTTCCAGATCGGCTCGAAGAGGCCGTTCGCGAACCGGAATGCGAGCACGTTCTGGACGGTCTCCTTGCCCAGGTAGTGGTCGATCCGGAAGACCTGGGCCTCGTCGAGCACGTCGAGCACCGCGCTGTTGAGCTCCCTCGCCTCGACGAGGTTGGTGCCGATCGGCTTCTCGATCACGACGCGCACCTCGGCGTCATCGTGGGAGTCGAGGCCGTGCTCGCCGAGCCGGCCGACGATCACCGCGAAGAAGCTCGGCGCCGTCGAGAGGTAGTAGACGCGGTTGAAGCTGATGCCCGCCGCCTCATCGAGCTCGTTCGCGACCTCCCCGAGGCGCTCGTAGACGGCCGGATCGTCGAACGAGCCGGAGACGAAGCGCATGCCCTCGAGCAGGGTCTCGAGCACCTGCGGGTCGGGCCTGCGGCGCGAGTGCGCCTCGATCGACTCGCGCGCGATCTCGCGGTAGCCGTCATCGGAGAGCTCGCCGCGCACGTTGCCGATCAGGTGGAAGCGCTCGGGGAGCGCGCCCTCGTGGGCGAGGTTGTAGATCGCCGGCAGCAGCTTGCGCTGCGCGAGGTCGCCGGTGCCGCCGAAGATCATCAGGATCGTCGGGTGCACCGGCAGACGCTCGAGGCCCTCGGCGAGCGGGTTCTCCTCGGTGGAGACGGCTTCGGCCATCAGTGGCTCCTCCTGGAGGTATTGGCCCGCTTTGGCGAGCGACTGGGCGTGGCTGGCAAGCCCGGGAGCGCAGCCAATGCCAGAGCATTGGCGAGCATCGCGGGCGACGCCAGGCGCGTCCAGGCGCCGCCAAACGGGTCAAAACTGACAGGAGGGACCACTAGGAGTCGGCTGCCTCCTGCGCGCGCGTGCGCATCGAGTGACCGCCGAACTGATTGCGCAGCGCCGACAGCGTGCGGTGGGTGAAGTCACCGTTCCCGCGCGAGTAGAGGCGGGCGTTGAGGGCGGCCGTCATCACCGGCGTCGGAACGTCGCGCTCGGTCGCGTCCTCGATCGTCCAGCGCCCTTCGCCGGAGTCCTCGGTGTAGCCGTCGAGCAGGGCAAGGTCGTTGCCGTCGGCCTCGAAGGCGAGCGCGGCGAGCTCGCACAGCCACGAGCGCACGACCGAGCCCTGCATCCAGAGGTGGGCGATCTTCGCGTTGTCGAGCTCGTACTCGGACTTGTCGAACAGGTCGAAGCCCTCCGCGTAGGCCTGCATCAGCCCGTACTCGACGCCGTTGTGGACCATCTTCACGTAGTGGCCGGCGCCGGCCGGGCCGAAGTGCTGCCAGCCGGGGCCGTGCTCCTCGGTCGCCGGCGGGGCGAGCACGTCGAGGACCGGCGCGAGGCGCTGCACCGCCTGCTCGGCGCCGCCGACCATCATGCAGTAGCCGACGTCGATGCCCCAGACACCGCCGCTGGTGCCGACGTCGACGTAGGCGATGCCCTGCTCGGCCAGCGCCTGGGCGCGCAGCTTGTCGTCGGTCCACTTCGAGTTGCCGCCGTCGACGACCGCGTCGCCCTCATCGAGCAGCCCCGCGAGCGCATCGACCGTCTGCTGGGTCGGCTCGCCGGCGGGGACCATGATCCAGACCGTGCGCGGCGCCTCGAGCTTGGCGACGAGATCCTCGAGCGAGCCGGCGGCGGTGGCTCCGTGCCCGGCGGCGCGGTCGATCGCCTCCGCGTCGGAGTCGAACGCGACGACCTCATGCTCGGAGTCGCGCTGGATCCGATGCACCATGTTGCCGCCCATCTTCCCGAGTCCGACGAAGCCCAGCCGCATCGCGATGCTCCTTCCCGGGGCTGTTGCCCCGCCGTGGGTGGTCCGGGGTCGCCTCCGGCGCTGTTCGGCGCCATTGTTCGGCCGCCGGCAGCGCGAATGCAAGGCCGGGCCGCGAGTCGGAGTATCGCCGCTCTGGCGGCTCGGCGCGAGCCGGGTTCGGGTACCTGACTCCCCATATGCGTCGCAGCTTGGGATATGCGATGAGTACGCGTAATCATATGCTACGCTCGCCGTCGTGACGACAAAGCGCACGACGATGCTGCTCGACACCGAGCTCGTCGAACGGGCCGCCAAGGCACTGGGGACCACGCGGCCCACGGACACCGTGCGGGCCTCGTTGAAGCAGTCGGTGCGCCGCGCGCACGTGGCCAATCTCGTGAGCTGGGAGCTCCCGGACGACGCGGCTGACGAGTTCGAGCAGCAGCGCGAGCCACGCCGCGCAGAGGAGTGAGCTGGCGTACCTCGCTGACACCAGCGCCTGGGTCAAGAGCCGTCAGCGCAGCGCTCCCGACTGGTTGCGCCGGCACTTCGACGAGCTCCTTCTCCATGAGCAGATCGTCACCTGCGCCATCGTCAAGCTGGAGCTGCTCCACCACGAGAGCACGCCGAGCGCTTTGCGCTCGCGCCGGGCGGACCTCGATACGCTGCCCTCGGTACCAATCGACGCAGCAGTGTGCGCACGGGCACTGGAGATCCAGGCCGGGCTGGGTGAGCGCCGCGGCGCCAAGCACCGCGCCGTCAAGCTGCCGGACTACCTCATCGCCGCGGCCTCGGAGCTCGCGGACACGACGATCCTGCACTACGACTCCGACTACGAGGCGGTGGCGTCGCTCACCGGGCAACGGCACGAGTGGATCGCGCCGCGGGGAAGCCTCTGACGTGGCCCAACCGGGAGGCGCAGCTGGTGGCCGCGGCGCGCCGAACGGAGGCTCGTGCGCTGCCGCGGCGGGGCGTGCTTTCTACGCTGCGAGCCATGAAGC
>JBPCPD010000152.1:0-11466 GCA_050999535.1 Thermoleophilaceae bacterium | reverse complement strand
GGTGGAGCCCGACGTGGTCGACACCCACGCCCCCTCTTCCTCGCTGAGCGCCGCGGCAGAGGGGGAGAGCGGGGACGCGTAGGCTCGCCCGCGCGACCTCCCGACGCGGCCGCGGATCTGGTAGAGCTGGGCCAGGCCGAGGCCGTCGGCCTCCTCGACGATCAGCGTGTTCGCGCTGGCGATGTCGAGCCCGGACTCGACGATCGTCGTGCACACGAGCACGTCCGCCCCACCGCGCAGGAAGCCGAGCATGACCGCCTCGAGCGCCTTCTCGTCCATCTGCCCGTGGGCGACGATCACGCGCGCAGCCGGGCACAGAGCGCGTACGCGCTCTGCCGTCTGCTCGATCGTGTCGACGCGGTTGTGCAGGAAGAACGCCTGCCCGCCGCGCGCGACCTCGCGGTCGAGCGCGTGGCGCACGAGCTCCTCGTCGTACTCGCCGACGTACGTCTTGACCGGACGCCGACCCTCGGGCGGGGTCTCGATAACCGAGATGTCGCGCAGGCCGGCGAGCGACATCTGCAGCGTGCGCGGGATCGGCGTGGCCGACAGCGAGAGCACGTCGACGCGCAGGCGCAGCTGGCGCAGCAGGTCCTTCTGCTTGACGCCGAAGCGCTGCTCCTCGTCGACGATCAGCAGGCCGAGCTCGGCCGGGCGCACGTCGCGCGCGAGCAGCCGGTGGGTGCCGATCAGGATGTCGACCTTGCCCTCCTCGAAGGCCTTCAATGCCTCGCGCGTCTGCTTGGCCGAGCGAAAGCGCGAGACCATCTCGATCCGGAACGGGTAGTCGCGCAGGCGCTCGCAGAAGGTGCCGAAGTGCTGCTGGGCGAGGATCGTCGTCGGCACGAGGAACATCACCTGCTTGGAGTCGGCCGCGGCCTTGAACGCCGCGCGCAGGGCGACCTCGGTCTTGCCGTAGCCGACGTCGCCGCAGATCAGCCGGTCCATCGGGCGTGCCTCCTCCATGTCGGCGCGCACGGCCTCGATCGCCTCGTCCTGGTCGGGCGTCTCGCGATAGGGAAACGCGCCCTCGAACTCGAGCTGCCACTCGGAGTCGCCCGGGAAGGCGTAGCCGGCACGGCGCCTGCGCTCGGCATAGAGGTTGATCAGCTCACCGGCGAGCTCCTCGGCCGCGCGGCGGGCGCGCAGCTTCATCTGCTCCCACTGCTTGCCGCCGAGCTTGGACAGCGGCGGGTCGGACGCGTCGGCGCCGACGTAGCGGCTGATCTTGTGCAGCTGGTCGCTGGGCACGAAGACGCGGTCGCCTTCGCGGAACTCGAGCTCGAGGTAGTCGCGCGTGACGCCGGCGACGGTCTTGGTCTCGAAGCCGGTGAAGCGCCCGATGCCGTGCTCCTCGTGGACGACCGCCGACCCCGCTCGCAGGTCGGTGAACGAGGCGAGCGCCCCGGCGCCGGTGCGCGTGCCACGCCCGCGCTCGCCCTGCCCGCGGCGGCGGCGCAGCAGCCGGTGCTCTGGGATGATCGCGAGCTTCAAGGCCGGCGCGACGAATCCCTCGCGCAGGCTCGCCGCCGCGAAGGACACGCCGGGGTCGGCCGGCGCGGGCTGCCGGTCGAGGAAGCTGGCGCGCACGCGCTCGAGGTTGTAGGCCGCGCGCTCGGCCTCGCCCTGTCGGGTCCAGGCGACGACCGTGCGATAGCCCGAGCGCACGAGCTTCTCCAGCTCGGGCTCGGCCTCGCGCAGTGAGCGTGCGGCCGAGTCGGCCGCCTGCGCGCGAAAGGTGTGGCTCTGGTCGCCCGAGATGCTCGACAGGCGCAGCGACGCGCGCCCATCGAGCGCCCGCTCGAGCGCGTCGGGCGCGACGTAGAGATGATGAGCGTCGGCGTCGTGGAAGCTGGTCGTCACGTCCTCCCAGTAGTCGCGCAGCGCGGGCGCGAGCTCCTCCTCGGCGGCGATCGCGACCAGACCGCTCTCGGGCAGCAGGTCGAGCACCGACCCGAAGCGGTCGACGGGCAGCAGCTCGGCGACGTCGGGGCGATCCTCGGCCTCGCCGGCGGCCGCGATCTCAGCCAGCTCACGGTGCTCGGGCGAGAGCTCGGCGGCGGGCTCGATCGCCACGCGCGGCACCTCCTCGAGCGAGCGTTGGGTGAAGGTCGAGAAGAACGTCAGCCGCTCGACCTCGACGTCGAACAGCTCGCAGCGCACCGCGCGCTCCTCGGTGGCGGGATAGACGTCGAGGATGTCCCCGCGCAGCGCGAACTGGCCGCGCTCCTCAACCTGGTCGCAGCGCTCGTAGCCGCAGGCGACCAGCTGCTGCGCGGTCTCCTCGAGATCGAGCAGCCCGCCCTGCTCGACGGTGAAGCCGTGGGGGCGCAACTCGGGGTCGGGCACCTTCCCGGCCAGCGCGACGGCGCTGGCGACGACGACTGCGGCGCCACGGCCAGGGTCCTGGCCGTCGCCGTCCGCGAGCAGCGCGTCCAGCGCCGCGATGCGCAGCCCCACCAGGTGCGGCGGCGGCGCGAGATGCGACTCGTAGCGCACCCCACGCGAGGGATAGAGGCAGACCGGGCGGGGGCTCAGGAACTGCTTCAGGTCGGCCGCGAGGTCGCGCGCCGCGCGGTCGTCAGCGGCGACGACGAGTGCCGGGCGCCCGGGCTCGGAGTCGAGCAGCGAGGCGAGCAGGTAGGGCCTCAGGCTCGCCGAGACGAAGGCGCGCTGGGGCTCGCCGCGCGCGGCCTGCGCGAGCGCTTCGACGTCCGGGTCGTCGTGGGCGTATGTCAGCAGCTGGCGCAGGGACACGGCAGGCCAAGCGATGAAGGGGTTCCGGTGCTCGCCCGATCGGAGGTCGGGCTGCGCTCCGGATGAAGGGGTCCGGGGCTCGCCCGATCGGCGATCGGGCTGCGCTCCTCCCCCCGCGGCCGGCCCGGTGCGCCCGCGCGGCTCGCCCGCGTGAGTCTAGCCTCGGCTCCCGCTGCGCCGGATAGGGTCCTCCCGGTGAGCGTCCGCGTACCCGAGGCATCCGCCGCCGGCCCCCTGCGGGAGGCGCTGAGCCGTCACAACTACAATCAGGGCGGGGTCCGGGTCGCGCTGGGCGGGCCGTCGGAGAGCTCGCCCGGGGACGCACCCGTACACGCGCGCCGCCTCGGCGCCGACGACCAGGCGATGCTCGTACGCCTGTTCCTGCTCGGACTCGAGGTCGAGACCGCCCGCGCCGAGCGCGCGCTGGCGCCCGCCGGGGTCTCGGCGCTGGCGCAGGCCGGATTCCTCGAGGTCGCCGGGGGAAAGGTCCGCGCCACGATCCGCATCACGCCGTTCGAAGGCGTCCTGCTCGCCCACGATCCCGAGTCGATCTACCAGCCCGACGCCGACGTGGTGACCGGACTCAACTCCGCCGCCCGTACGCTGGCCTCGCTGACTCCGCGGCCCGATGTCGCGACCGCACTCGACCTCGGTACCGGATCCGGCATCCAGGCGCTGCTGCTCGCCCACCACTGCGGCCACGTCGTCGCCACGGACGTCAACGAGCGCGCGCTGGCCTACACCGCGCTCGGCGCGGCACTGAGCGGGCTCGACAACGTCGAGTGCCGCGCGGGGAGCTTCTTCGACCCGGTCGAGGGCGAGCGCTTCGACCTGATCGCCTCCAACCCGCCGTACGTGATCTCGCCCGAGACGCAGTTCACCTACCGCGACGGCGGCCTCGAGCGCGACGAGGTCTCGCGCCTGGCCCTCCAGGGAGCGGCCGAGCACCTCGTCGAGGGCGGGCTCGCGGTGGTGCTATGCAACTGGGTGCTCGACCCGATCGAGCCGTGGGACGCCCCGCTGCGCGGCTGGCTCGCCGGCGCCGGCTGCGACGCGCTGATGCTCCACCACGTCACCGAGGACCCGCTCGAGTACGCCGAGAAGTGGAACACCCACCTGCGCCGCAGCCCCGACGACCACGGCGCTGCGCTCGACCGTTGGCTGGCCGCCTACGCGCAGGCGGGCATCCGCTCGCTGGGCACCGGCGGCATCGTGCTGCGCAAGCGTGCGGGCGAGCCGCTCTTCTCGACCGCCGAGATGGCGACCGGGCCGACCGGCCGCGCCGGGACCCACGTGCTGCGCCTGCTCGCCGCCGCCGACCTGCTGGCGCAGCGCAGCGAGGACGAGCTGCTCGCAACCGCGCTCGCCGTCGCGCCGAAGCACCGCGTCGTGCGCGAGCGCCGCCGCGTCGAGGGCGGCTACGCGCCGGAGACGGTGCGGATGATCCTCGATGACAATGCCGGGCTGCACGCGGAGTTCGGCCCCGCCGTCGCGGCGCTGCTCGTCGGCCTCGACGGCACGCGCACGCCGGGCGACCTGCTGCCGGTGCTCGGGCGCGCGCTGCCGGGGTCCGACGAGGATGTCCGCGACGCCGTGCTGGCCGCGGTCCGGACGCTGCTGAGGCTCGGCCTCGTCGAGGCGCTGCGGCCCGTCACGCCGCCATGACGCTCCGCTCCGCCTCGTCCGCGGCCCGCTCGACGAGCGCGCGCACCTCGTCCGCGGGCTCGGCGAAGCGCCCGAGCACGTGCGCGGAGACGATCTCGGGGTCGGTCGAGTCCGGGCGCCCGACGCCGATCCGCACGCGCTGGAAGTCCGGGCCGCCGAGCTCGCGCTTGAGCGACTTGAGGCCGTTGTGGCCGGCCAGGCCGCCACCGAGGCGTGACTCGACGCGTCCGAAGGGCAGGTCGATCTCGTCATGGAGGATGAGCAGGTGATCGAGCTCGACGCCGAGCGCGCCGCGCGCCGGCCCGGCCGAGCGGCCGGCCTCGTTCATGTAGGTCTGGGGCAGCAGCACCCCCACACGCGGGCCACCCGGACCGGTGCGCCCGTCGGTGTAGAGGCCCGCATAGCGCTTCCTGGCCTTCGGAAGCCCCCACCGCTCGCCGAGCAGCGCGGCGACCTCGAAGCCGACGTTGTGGCGCGTGCGCGCGTACCGGTCACCGGGGTTGCCGAGGCCGACGATCAGCCAGTCGACCCTGCCGGAGGACCCGCCGTCGCGGTCCCTGCCAGTGCGGCGGCGCATCAGCGCCATCGCTGCGAAGCGCTACTCGTCGCCGGAGGAGGAGTCGTCGGCCTCGGCGGAGCCGCCCGCGGCGGGCTCCTCGCCCTCGGCGGGCGGCTCACCGTCCTCGCCGACGAGCGCGGTCTCGGTTTCGACCTCGGGCTCCTCGACCTTGGTCGGCGGAACGACCGTCGCGATCGTCGTCTCGTCGAGATCATCGAGGAACTCGACGCCCGCCTCGCTGGTGATGTCGCGGAGGCTGAGCGTCGCGTTGATCTCCAGGTGGGAGACGTCGACGTCGATCTGCTCCGGGATGTCGGTCGGCAGGGCCTCGATATTCAACTCGCGCGTGACGTGCTCGAGCACGCCTCCCTCGACGATGCCGGGGGCCTGCTCGGATCCGTGCAGATCGACCGACACGACCGCGTGAATCTTCTCGTCGAGGCGCACCTCGAGGAAGTCGACGTGCAGCGGCTCGCCGCGGACCGGGTGGTCCTGGCGGTCCTTGAGGATGACCGGGACCGACTTGTCGGCACCGATCTTGACGTCGAACAGGGCGGAGCCGTCGACAAGCAGGCGGCGCAGGTCACGCGCGCCGACCTTGAACGACACGGGGTCCGGGTGCGAGGCGCCGTAGAGCACCCCGGGTACGAAGCCCGCCCGGCGCAGGCGTCGCGCCTCGCGCGATCCGCGCTCGGAGCGTTCTTCCACTGCCAGGGATGGGCGCTTGCCGTCTGCCATCGCGGTCGGCCAGTGTAGCGGGGGACGGCCGCTAGGCTGTCAGCGCCGATGGCCGACCCCAGCGGCGCCGCCGCCCCACCGACCGAGGGCGAGCGCTGGGCGCGGGCCGAGCTCGAGCGCCTGCTCGCCGCCCGCTTCTCCCCGCGCGCGCTCGCGCATTTCTTGATCGCCTCGCAGCGCCGCGCGGTCGACGTGCGTTCGCGGCGCCCCGCGCTGGGTTGCCAGAGCATGCGCTGGAGCGCGATCGGCGGTGCGCTGTGGGCAGGGCTGGCGCTGCTGCACATCGGCCCCTTTCGCGCCCGCCTGCGCGACGGGCTGGCGTGGTGGGGGCTGACGGCGGTGATGCTCGACTGGCACCTCGGCATGGTCGAGACCGAGGACGGGCACCCGCGTGCGCTGGGGGCCGCGGACGCGCTTACGCTCGCGCGCGTATGGCTGGCCCCGGCCGTGCTCGAGGCACCGACCCCCGCGCTCTGCGCCGCGGGCTTCGCCACCGACGTGCTCGACGGCCGCGCGGCGCGTGCCTCGCAGCCCACGCGCGCGGGGCGCGACCTCGAGGGCCTCGCCGACGTCTGCTTCGCGGGGGCGCTGCTGCTCGGGCTGCGCCGGCGCGGAGCGATCGGGCGCGTCGCCTCGATGGCCGAGCTGGCGCGCATCGGCGCGGGCGTCGCCTATGCGCTCGCGTTCTACTTCAGCCGCGCCCGGCCGCCCGCGGAGCGCCTCACCCACGCCGCGCGGCTGACGACCCCGGTGCGCGCGGGTGGGATGCTCGCCGCCGCGGCAGGCCGGCGACGCCTCGGCACGGCGCTGGTCGCGGCCGGCTGTGCCACTAGCCTCGGCGCCTTGGGCATGGCCCTCGGGCAGCGCGCCGGCCGCGGAGCCGCGCCCGACGAGCTCAGCTGAACGGCTTGACGGTCATGAAGAAGATCGCGATGAGGGGAATCGTCACCCCCGGCTCGGCCCAGAGGCCGGCGTCGGTGGCGAGGTAGACCCCGGCGAGCAGGTCAGGACGACGTCGTAGACGCTGACCGCGAGCGTCGTCATCTCAGAAGAGCTGGTTCTCGCCCTGGAAGATCTCCGAGACCGAATCGTCTGTGAAGATCCGCCGCACCGAATCGGTGAGGATGTCGGCCCCGGTCAGCACCCGGATCCGCTCGGGAGCGCCTTCGCGCAGCGGGACGGTGTCGGTCACGGTGATGCTCGCCAGCGGCGAGGCGTCGAGGGTCTCGAAGGCGCCGCCGGAGAACACCCCGTGGGTGGCGAGGGCGTGAACCGTGCTCGCGCCCTCGTCGAGGACGGTCTGCGCGGCGGCGGCCAGCGTGCCGCCGGTGTCGATGATGTCGTCGACGATGACGGCGACCTTGTCCTTGACGTCACCGATCACGTAGCCGATCTCGGCAACCTGCTGGGCGGGCCGCTCCTTCTCGAGCAGCGCGTATGGCGCGCCGACCTTCTGGGCGAACTTGCGCACGAGCTTCACCCGCCCGGCGTCGGGAGCGATGATCACGAGGTCCTCGGAGGCGAGCTGGTCCTGCACGTACTGGGTCAGGATCGGCATCGCGGTCATGTGGTCGACGGGCCTGGAGAAGAAGCCCTGCACCTGGCCGGCGTGCAGGTCCATCGTCACCAGCCGGTCCATCCCCGCAGTCTCGAGCAGCTCGGCCACCAGCCGCGCCGAGATCGGCTCGCGCGGCGCTGACTTCTTGTCCTGGCGCGAGTAGCCGTACCACGGCGTCACGGCGATGATCCGGTGCGCCGAGGCGTGCTTGGCCGCGTGGACCATGAGCAGCAGCTCCATCAGGGCATCGTTGACGGTCAGCCCCTCGGACTCGGAACCGCAGATCGACTGCACGATGTACAGGTCGGCGCCACGGATCGAATCGGCGTAGCGGCAGTAGACCTCGCCGTCGGAGAACGTCTTCAGCCCCGCGTCGGTCAGCCCGACGCCGAGCCGCTCGCTGATCCGCGAGCCGAGCGCGCGACTCGCCCGGCCGGCAGCGATCATCAGGCGCTTGTCGTAGCCCGCCGGGATGTAGGTCCCCTCCGTGGTCATCTCGTCCGTCTCGGTCGTGCTCATCCGGGGGGCTCTGCTTTCCTGCGGCGTGCATATCCCTCGACGTTGCGCTGCCTGGAGCGAGCGATCCCGAGCGCCCCCTCCGGGACATCGTCGGTGATCACCGAGCCAGCGCCAGTGTACGCCCCGTCGCAGACGCTGACGGGGGCCACGAACGAGGTGTCGACGCTCGTGCGCACGCCGTCGCCGATCGTCGTACGGTGCTTGCGGATCCCGTCGTAGTTGGCGGTGATGTTGCCCGCGCCGATGTTCGAGCCCTCGCCGACGTCGGCGTCACCGATGTAGGAGAGGTGGGGGATCTTCGCCCCGGCACCGATGCGCGAGTTCTTGACCTCGACGAAGGTCCCGACCTTGGCGCCGGGGCCGATGCTCGCGCCCGGGCGCAGGTAGGCGAAGGGGCCGAGCGTCGCGCCGTCCTCGACGCTCGCCTCGACCACGAACGAGTGCACCGCGGTGACGCCGTCGCCGAGGGTCGAGTCGGTGATCGTGGCGTGGGGCCCGATCTCGCAGCCGGCGCCGATGCGGGTGGCCCCGCGCAGGGTCACTCCCGGCCCGATCGTCGTGTCGGGACCGATCCGAACGCCGGTCTCGACGCGCGTGGAGTCGGGCGCGAGGAAGCTCACCCCGGCGAGGGCGTGCTGATCGAGGATCTGGCGCTGGCCGAGACGCTCCGCCTGCATCAGGTCGGCGCGGCTGTTGACCCCGAACGCGCTGCGCACGTCGTCGGTGCGATGGGTGACCACGGGCCGGCCGGCTGCGGCCAGCAGCGGGAACACGCCCGTCAGGAAGCGCTCGTCGCGCTGCTCGCCGACGCGCTCGAGCGCCTTGAACAGGTCAGCGGCCTCGAAGGCGTAGGCGCCGATGTTGATCTCGCGGATGGCGAGCACCTCGGCAGGCACGTCCTCGGGGTGCTTGGTCTCAACGATGCGGTCGAAGGTGCCATCGGCGGTGCGCGCGATGCGCCCGTACCCGGTCGGGGCGAGCTGCTCGGTCGTCAGGAGGGTGGCCGCGGCCTGTTCGCGGCGGTGGGTCTCGAGCAGCTCGGCGATCAGCTCGCCGGCGATCAGCGGGTGGTCTCCGCTGAGCACGACGACCGTGCCTGGCTCGCCGACGGCCTTGCGCCCCGCGAGCACCGCGGCGCCGGTTCCCTCGCCCTCGCTCTGCTCGACGACCGTCGCCCCGGCGGGCAGGCCCTCGGCGACGCCGTCACCCGGACGGGTCACGCAGACGATGTCGCCCGCGCCGGCGTCGCGGGCGGCCTCGATCACCCACTCGACCATCGGGCGGCCGCAGACCGGGTGCAGGACCTTTGGCAGCGACGAACGCATGCGGGTTCCGCGTCCGGCCGCCATGACGAGCGCGGTGAAGGGCTCGGGCATGGGACGGGCAGCGTAGCGGCGGAGCGGGCCGGTCGGCCGGGGGGCCACGTGCTTTAACCGTCCGGTGGCAAAGCCGTCACCCGGGCGCCTTGTCCCGTGACGATCCGGGTGCGAGGATCTCGACGTGGCCGAAGCCGACATCCTCGAACGCCTCGACACGCACCTGGCCCACAGCGGCGGCGTGCTCGAGCGCATCGAGCAGGAGATGCGCCTGACCCGCGAGCTGCACGCCGAGACGCGCGCGTTCAACGAGAGCATCCTCGCCGACTTCCGCCAGTTCGTACGCGACATCGTCGCTCGGATGGAGCGGCTCGGACGCGACGAGGCCACGGAGATTCGGCGCCTGGCCGAAGAGCAGCGAGCCTCGAGGGAGGAACAGCGTGCCTTCAGGGAGGAGCAGCGCGCCTTCAGGGAGGAGCAGCAGGACCTGCGAGCCGAGAGCCGCGCCCAGACCCAGGCGCTGCTTCGCATGATCGAACGGCTCGGGCCCGGCGACGCGGCGGCGTAGCACCCAGCTCGCGGTTTCCACGCTCGTCATTCTGGCTACCGGGCGCCGGCGCGCGACACGGAGCCCGTGAAGTGAATCGTTCGGACCTTCCCCTCCCGATGACTCGGGGGGGAGGACTCGAACCCAACCGTTTCCAGGACCAAAACCTGGCGTCTTAGCCTGTTAGACGACCCCCGAAGGTCACATATCGACGGTACCAGGGAGGACGCCGGCTTCCGCCCTATCGCCCTTGCGACGCGCTCCTCACCGCGCAGGCCTCGCTGCAGCTCAGCGGCCCTTCCCGCCGCCCGGCACCCGCCCGCCCTCGGTCCCGGCCTCCCGCGCGGGTCCCCCGGGCGGGGCGATCCCGAGTACGCGCATCGCCTTGAGGCCGAGGCTGAGGCCCTCGCGGCCCTCGGTCACGCCGACGTCCAGGCCCGACAGCTCGCGCACCCGGTCGAGCCGGTAGCGGATCGTGTGGCGGTGGGTGAACAGGCGCTCGGCGGTGCGCGCCACGTTGCCGTCGGCCTCGAGGAAGGTATCGACCGTGCGCACCAGCTCGGTCTCGTACTGCTCGTCGTAGGCGGCGACCGGGGCAACGGTCTCGTCGAAGAAGCGCTGCAGCTCTCCGGCGTCCTCGCTCATCGCGGGCAGCAGCAGGCGGTAGGCGCCGGTCTCCTCGAAGCTGAGCTGTCGGTCGCCGCGGCCCTCGGCGACGTTGGCCGCCAGCAGCGCCTCCGCGCCGGCGCGGTGCAGGTCGACCGGGTCGGTCGCGGGCCGTGACAGGGCCACCGTGACGGCGAAGCCCCCGAGGCTGCCGTCGAGCTCTTCGAGCACGGCGCTCGCGGCACGGGCACCGGGTTCGCGCCCGTAGCCGGGTACGAGCAGGACCAGCTCGCGGTGGCGGGCCGTTCGGCGCGGATCATCGCCCCCAGCGCCACGGCCGCGTACTTTTCCGTGCCCGATGTCGATCGTGGCGGCGAGCGCGGTGCGCTCGATCGAGCGCGCCCCGCGCCAGGCGACCGTGAGCAGCCGCGCGCGCCATTCGCCCTCGGTGGGCGGCTGGGCGCGCGCGCGGGCGACGATCACGCTCGCGCCGTCGCCGAGATCGCAGCCGAGCTCGGAGGCGCGCGCGAGCACGTTCTCGCGATCGGTCAGACGCCGGCCCAGAAGATCGGCGAGGAAGTCCCCGACGGCCGCCTCGCTCGCGCGTTCGGGCGCCCGCGAGCGGTCGACCTCCTGGCCGATCAGCGTCGTGACGATGCGCAGCAGCGCGGCCTCGGGGGGCGCGCCGCGAGCGCGCAGGCGCAGCTCGCCGACGACCTCGTTGCCCACCCTCAGGGCGGTCTTCTCGGTCGCGCCCTCTTCGGCGAGCACCGCCCGCTCGTCCTCGGGCGAGGGGCAGGCAACGGCAAGCACGGTGCCCGCCGTGTCGGTGATCACCACGCTCGCGTCGAGGGCGTGCGCCGCCGCGCGCCCGACCGCGGGCAGCCCGGCGCCGGACTAGACGGCCTCCGAGACCTCCTCGAATGCCTCGACAAACGGACGCGCGGGAGCGCTCGGGTTGCGCTGCTGAGCCGCCGACACGCTTCGATTGTAGGTCGGGTCAGGCGGCGTAGCGGTCGTACGACCACACGATGGCCAGGCCCACCGCCCCGCCGATGCCGAGCAGCGTGGCGAGGATGAACAGGCTCAGCACCCCCGCGCAGAGCTTTTCCCAGATGCGCGCGTAGATGCTGATCGCCGGCAGCAGGATGAAGGCGATGTAGCCGGCGCCGACGATCCCGGCCGCGACGCCGATCGCCAG
>JBPCPD010000020.1:0-3511 GCA_050999535.1 Thermoleophilaceae bacterium | reverse complement strand
TCGGCCCGCTCGTGCTCTGGGGCGGGACCGTCCTGGTCGCCACCGAGCTGCTCGGGCTCTCACGCTTCGACGCCAGCCGCGTCGCGGTCGCCGTGCTCGCCGCCTCTGCGGTCGCGGGCCTGCTCGTGCTGCGCCCGCTGCGCCATCATCGGCCGGCGTGAGCGCCGCCGCGGCGAGCAGGCCGGCGTCAGCGCCGCCGCGGCGAGCAGGAGAGCGGGTTACGAAGGCGGGTTGGACTTCGCCCAGTCGATGATGTTGCCCGACCCGGTGACAAAGCGGCCGTCGGGCAGCTCGAGCACGGGCAGCTTCTCCTGGCCGGTCATCTGCTCGAGCTTGGGTCGCTTGCCCTTGGTGAACAGCCCTATTGGGCGGTTCTTGTCGGACACATTGGTCTCGTATGCGTGCCCCGCCGCGGCGAGCGCGTCGTGGCAGCGCCGGCAGGGGTGGAACTTCGGTCCCCCGGCGTCGAGCGAGCAGGTGTGCAGCGTCAGCGTTGCGGGCATTCGGCGATGTCTATCAGGTGGCGACGGGCGCCCTGCGCGTCTGGGCGCCGGGATGATCGGTGGCGTCGGGCCCGGGTCGGCGCAGGATCAGGTCGACCGTCTCGGCCTGTGTGAGTGGTGCATCTGCATCTCGTCGAGGGTAATGACCGTCGCTTTGACGGCGTCAGCGATACAGGGGCTGCGCCGGTAGCCTCGGCGGCATGACAGTCGAGGTGCCCGACTACGCGGTCCACGAGGCCGTCGCGCTCGATCCGGCGAAGAGCGCCCTGATCGTCATCGACATGCAGAACGACTTCGTCCGACCCAAGGGCGCGCTGTATGTACCCGATGCCGAGGCGACGATCCCCGCGATCGCCGACCTGCTCGAGCGCGCGCGCGGCGCGGGCATGCCGGTCGCCTTCAGTCAGGACACCCACGGTGAGGGCGATCCCGAGTGGGACATCTGGGGCGAGCACGCGCGCGAGGGAAGCTGGGGCTGGGAGATCGTCTCCGAGCTGGCGCCGGCGGGCTCCGAGCCGGTGCTGCGCAAGGTCCGCTACGACGCCTTCTACGGCACCCACCTCGACCATCTTCTGCGCGTCTGGGAAACGCGCACGCTGGTCGTCTGCGGGACCGTCGCCAACATCTGCGTCCACTACACCGCCGCCAGCGCGGCGCTGCGCTTCTACGACGTCGTCGTCCCGCGCGACGCCGTCTCCGCGCTCGAGGCGTTCGACCTCGAGGCCTCGCTGCGCCAGACGGCGTTCCTGTTCGCGGGGCGGGTCTGCGACGCCGGCGCGATCAGCTTGGGCGGCTGACGGCGGGGATCCGAGGGCCGCAGCGCGCTGATCGAGGAGCACGATCTCGAGGGCGTGGACCCCGAGAGCCGTGGCCGGTCGAGATGCCCGAGCCGTGGCGCGGCGGTTCTCAGCCGTGCCCGAGCGGGCGGAAGTCGGCGACCGATCCGGTCGCATCGACCGCGTCGGAGATCCGCTGCAGCGCGTGCGCGTAGGCCGCCGTGCGCAGGTTGACCTCGTGCGCCTCGGACAGGTCCCAGATGCTCTGCGCCTCGGTGACCATCCGCTGCTGGAGCCCCTCGGCCACGTCGTCGGCGCTCCAGCGCATGCCGGTGCGGTTCTGCACCCACTCGAAGTAGGAGACGGTCACGCCGCCGGCGTTGGCGAGGATGTCGGGCACGACGACGATCCCGGCGTCGTCGAGGATCGCGTCGGCCTCGGGCGCGGTCGGCCCGTTGGCGACCTCCAGCACGACGCCGGCGCGGACGTCGCCCGCGTTGTCGGCCGTGATCACGTTCTCCAGCGCGCAGGGGGCGAGCACGTCGACCTCCAGCGCGACCAGGTCGTCGGGGTCGAGCTCGTCCCCGGCGTCGGCGGGCAGTTCGCCCGACTCGGCCTTGGCCGCGCGCAGCGCCGCGACGTCGAGCCCGTCCTCGCGGTGGACGGCACGGGTCGAGTCCGAGGCGGCGACGATCCGGTAGCCGTTGTCGGCGAACAGCTCCGCGAGCCGGGCGCCGGCGTTGCCGAAGCACTGGATCGCGACGCTCGGGGCATCGCCGTCGTCCTGCCCGGCGGCGCGCACCCGCCCGGCCTCGGCGAGCTTGGGCATCAGCGTCGAGATGACGTGGAAGGCGCCGTCGGCGGTCGCGGTGTCACGCCCGACGATGCCGCCGAGGGCGAGCGGCTTGCCTGTGATCACGTCGGTGACGCGCCGGCGGCGGATGGTCGAGTACTCGTCGGCCATCCAGCCCATCACGAGCGCGTTGGTGGCGACGTCGGGGGCCGGGATGTCGAGGTCGGGGCCGATGAAGTCCGCGATCGCGTCGATGTAGCGACGCGAGAGGCGCTCGAGCTCGAGCGCTGAGAGCTCCTTCGGATCGACGGTGATGCCGCCCTTGGCGCCACCGAAGGGCAGGTCGAGCGCGGCGCACTTGAACGTCATCCAGAACGCGAGCGCCTGGACCTCGTCGGCGTTGACGTTGGGGTGGAAGCGGATGCCGCCCTTCGTCGGCCCGCGGGTGGCGTCGTAGCGCACGCGGTAGCCCGGAAAGGTGCGCAGCGAGCCGTCGTCCATGCGCACGGGCACCGAGACCTTGAGCACCGACTGGGGCAGGCGCAGGCGCTCGAGCGTGTCCTCGGAGACCTCCGCGATCGCCGCGGCGGCCTCGAGCCGCCTGCCGGCGCCCTCGAACAGCGGCGTGCGGGTCTCGGTCACGGGCACCTTGGTCGCTTGCGCATGGCGCGAGGTATACGCGACGGCCCGTCCAGACGCTCACTCGGGTGTCCGAGCCTCGACGCCGACGGCGCGCGCGCCACGCGCCAGCCGCAGGTCGGTCGTCAGCAGCGGCTCCGCCGAGCGCAGCGCCAGCGCGGCATAGAGCGAGTCGGCAGCCGAGAAGCGATCGCGCAACGGCCAGGCGGCCGGAAGCAGGCTCGCGGCGCGGACGAGCTCGATCGGCAGGCGCGGTAGCCGTTGCAATGCCCGCGTGGCAGCCCGCTCGGGGAGGACCCGACGCAGCAGATGCCGCCGCACGACCGCGAACACTTCGAAGATCAGGATGTCCGGCGCGAGCCAGGGACTGCCCGGTTCGGGCAGCTCGGCGACGAGGAGATCGCGAGGCCGCTCGTCCTGCGGGATGAGGAGATCGACGACGGCGCTGGCATCGACGACCGTCACGCGAGGTCGTCGCGCACGTGGGCCAGCGCGTCGGCGGCCGACTCTCCCAGGGCCACGGGCTCGATCTCGGCGAGATCGGCGATCAACTCCTCGCGCGAGGGCCGGCGGGCCGCCTGCTCGAGCATGCGGCGCGCATACTCGGTCAGCGAAATGCCGGCGAGGGCTGCCCGCGCCTTGAGCACGCGGTGCACGTCCTCCGGGACGTCCTTAATCTGGAGCATCGTTCCCATCCTCGCGAGGAGGTTAGCATGCTTCTGAGCATGCTCCGGCAGGCCGCGGCCCGCCCCGCCCACCCCCCCGCATCCTTTACCGTCCCCAGCCCTCCTAACTCCACC
>JBPCPD010000016.1:0-6130 GCA_050999535.1 Thermoleophilaceae bacterium | reverse complement strand
GCGCGTACTCGCCCACCAGGTCCATCAGCACGGTGGTGGCCCACATCGTCACGTCACCGGCCTTGAGCTTTGACATGGAGCCCTGACCGCCGGTCATCGGCACTCCGTTGCGCCCCATCCATGCCGCTCGCCACACGAGCAGGCGCGAAGCCTCGATCTCGGTGGCCACGTCGGCCAGCACCTGCTGCACGCGCTGCTGGTCGAGCATGGGACCGTTCAGGTCGGACTGGCCCTCGAGGTACTCGAGCGTCCACTCGTAAGCCGCCTGGGCAATGCCGAGGGCCGAGGCTCCCACCATCGGACGGGTGATCTCGAAGGTGGCAAGGGCATTCGAGGGACCTGACTTCTGCCCCGATCGTGCACGCTCGAGCTTCTTGTCGAGCTTCTCCTTACCGCCCAGCAGGTTCTCGAGCGGGATGCGGCATTCCTCGAGCACAACCTCGGTGGTCTGCGAGGCGCGGATGCCGATCTTGTCCTCCTTCTTGCCCTGGGAGAGACCGGGGGTGCCCTTGGGCACGATGAAGGAGGCCTGGCCGCGGTGCCCGAGCTCGGGGTCCACTGTGGCCACCACCACGTTCACGTCGGCGATGCCGCCGTTGGAGATGAAGACCTTCGTGCCGTTCAGTACCCACTCCTCGCCGTCGAGCTTGGCCGTGGTGCGCAGCGACTTCACGTCAGAGCCGGCACCGGCTTCGGTGACGGCGTAGGCGCCCAACTTGATGTCGTCGCCCTCCCCGAAGCACTCGGGGATCCACTTGCCGACCTGCTCGGGGGTGCCCGAGGCGGCGATGCCCGCGGCGGCGAGGGAAGAAGCGGAGATGGCGAGCGCGATGCCGGCGCAGCCTCGGTGAAGCTCCTCGGCGTAGATCACACCGAAGAGGCCGTCGGGATCCCCGCCCATCTTGTAGAGGTGCTCGATGCCGTGGAGACCCCACTCACGCGCGGCCTTGACGGCCTCCCACGGCACGGTCTGCTCGCGGTCGTACTTGTCGGCGATCGGCCGGATGACCTCCTCCGAGAAGCGCCGGCAGTGGCGCTGGAACTCGAGCTGCTCGTCGTTGAGACTGAAATCCACGTTGGTGACGCCTCCGGGGAAGATCGTTGACTGACCATTCAACCAACAGCGTAGCGGCGAATTGACTCGCGAGTCAATCAGAGGTCCCAGCGACCGCCCGCGAGGAGCGCAGGCCGGTCGCCGATCGGCGGGGCACGAGGAGCGGAGGCCGATCGTCGACAAGTACGACCGCGAGCAGGCGGTGCCGTGGGAGGCGATCAGGGCAGCTCGCGAGTGGGGGCTGCACGGCACCGACTTCCTGATGAAGATGGGCTCCGATCCCGATGGCCTGTTCGGGGTCATCTACTCCGAGGAGCTGCACTGGGGCTGCGCCGGCATCGCACTCGCGATCTCCGCCTCCTCGCTCGCCGCCGCGGGCATCGTCGCGTCGGGCACGCCCGAGCAGGTCGGCCGGTGGGTGCCCGAGTGCTTCGGCGAGGGTGACGAGATCAAGCTGGGCGCCTACGCCGTGACCGAGGCCGGCGCCGGCTCCGACGTCAAGTCGCTGCGCACCACGGCCAAGCGCGACGGCGACGACTGGGTCATCAACGGCACCAAGGTGTTCATCTCCAACGGCGGCATCGCCGACGTCACCGTCGTCGTCGCGACCGTCGACCCCGAGCTCGGCCATCGCGGCCAGGCCTCGTTCATCGTGCCCAAGGGCACGCCCGGCCTCTCGCAGGGAAAGAAGGAGGACAAGATCGGCATCCGCGCCTCGCAGACCACCGAGGTCGTGCTCGAGGACGTGCGGATCCCGATGGACCACCTGCTCGGCGGCAAGGAGAAGCTCGATCGCAAGCTCGAGCGCGCCCGCTCGGGCCAGAGGAGCGGCCCCTCCAACGCGCTCGCGACGTTTGAGATCACCAGGCCGATGGTCGGCGCCTCGGCGCTCGGCATCGCCCAGGCCGCCTACGAGTGGACGCTCGACCACCTCGAGGACAAGGCCGACGAGCACGGCCCGCTGCTCGAGCAGCAGCGCGTCCAGCAGGTGCTCGCCGACGTCGCGACCGAGATCGAGGCCGCGCGCATGCTCGTCTGGCGCGCCGCCTGGATGGGGCGCAACGGCGTCGCGATGACCGGCGGCCAGGGTTCGATGTCCAAGCTCAAGGCCGGCGACGTGACGATGTGGGCCACGACGGCGCTGATGGACCTCGTCGGCGACTTCGCGTCGACCACCGACTGTCCACTCGAGAAGTACTTCCGCGACGCGAAGATCTACCAGCTCTTCGAGGGCACGGCCCAGGTCCAGCGGCTGGTCATCTCGCGCATGCAGCGCAAGGAGTACGGCGATCGCCGCCTGCAGACCGAGGAGGTGCTCGACCAGGCGCCGGGAGCCTCGGTCGGCGACGCTGCCGCGGAGAAGCAGCAGGAGCCGGCGGCGGCGTAGTGCTCCGCGCGGGCGCCCGGTCGCGGGCGCCCGCAGGAGCTTGCCGGGAGAGCCCGCCGCGACGGCTGCCCGCGTCCCATCACAATGAGCGGCGTGGCTCTCTCGCTCGATCCGGGGGCACTGACGGTGCTGGTGCTGGTCGGCGTGCTCTACGCGCGCGCGACGATCGTGCTCGGCCGCCGCGGCTACGCCGTGCCGGTCGGCCAGCGCGTGGCCTGGTGGGCCGGCCTGGCGCTCGTGGCCCTCGGCCTGCTCTCGCCGCTCGACGGCCTCGGCGAGGAGCTGCTGAGCGCCCACATGGGCCAGCACCTGCTGATCGCAGACATCGCCGCGCCCCTGCTGCTGCTCGGCATCCGCTCGCCCGTCTACGCCTTCCTGCTCCCGCGTTCCGTGCTCGTGCCGCTGGCCCGCGCGCGGCGGCTGCGCGCCCTGGCGCGCCGGCTGCGCGAGCCGCTGGTCGCGATCCCCGTCTGGGTGCTGATCCTCTACTGCTGGCACTTCTCCTTCGCCTTCGAGACCGCGCTGAAGAGCCCGCTCGTACACGCGCTCCAGCACCAGTCCTTCGTGCTCGGGTCCGTGCTGGTCTGGTGGTCGGTGATCGAGCCCAAGCGCCGCCGCCCGCCCGGCGAGCTGTGGAAGATCCCGTACGTGATCGGGGCGCGCCTGGCGGGCATGTTCCTCGGCATGGCGTTCGTGCTCCTGCGCTCGCCCGCCTATCCGGACCCCTACGCTGTGACTGCGCCCTCCCACGGCCTCACCGCGATCACCGATCAGCAGGTGGCCGGGGGGATGATGTTGGGGCTGGACCTGTTCGTGATGCTCTTCGTGCTCGCCTTCTTCTTCCACCGCTCCGGCTCCGACCACGACCGCGCCGAGCGCGGTAGCGCGACGGTGGCCGGATGAGGGCCCTGCTCGCCGCGCTCGCGCTCCTGTCGGCGCTGGCGCTGGGGGCATGCAGCCTCGGTGGCGGCGAGGCCGAGGACCGCGGCGAGGCGGGCGCGGGGCGGGACGGGCAGGCGTCCGGCGGCGACGGCCCCCCAGGGACCGCCGCACCGCCGCCCGCCGACGCGCGCCCGCGCCCGGGCGAGCCCGAGCAGGCGGAGCAGATCCGCGCCTGGTCGATCGCCAACAACGCCGGGCGGTTCGACCGCGCGGCCGCCTACTTCGCGCCCAACGCGATCGTCGAGCAGGTCACCGAGAGCCGGCTCCCCGACCGCGAGGCCGCGATCGCCTTCAACAAGAGCCTGCCCTGCCGCGCCGAGGTGACCGACGTCAAGGAGGAGGGCGACAGCTTCGTCGCCGCCTTCGAGCTCAGCTCGGGTCGGGGCGGGGACCAGAGCTGCGGCGGCAACGCTCGTGTGCGCTTCCGCTTCCGCGAGGGCAGGTTCAGCGAGTGGCGCCAGCTCGCCGAGCCCGCGGCGCCGCAGGGCGAGATCGCCTGAGCCAGGCTGAGGCCGCGGACGGCGGGCTTCGACCAGCCACTAGGCTACGGCGCAGCGCAGTCGTCTGGAGACCAACCAAGGAGGAGCGGTCATGGCAGGCCTGGCCGGTCGCATGTCAACGGTGTTCAAGTCGAAGATCTCGCGGATGCTCGACAAGACCGAGGATCCGGGGGAGACGCTCGACTACGGCTACCAGAAGCAGGTCGAGCTGCTCCAGAACGTCAAGAAGGGGATCGCCGACGTGGTGACCTCCAAGAAGCGCCTGCAGATGCAGACCTCCAAGCTCGAGCAGCAGGTGGTCAAGCTCGACACCCAGGCGCGCCAGGCGCTCTCACAGGGCCGTGATGACCTCGCCCGGGCCGCGCTCGAGCGCAAGACCGTCGCGCAGACCGAGATGCAGTCGCTCGACAGCCAGGTCAAGGAGCTCGAGGGCCAGCAGGAGCAGCTGACGGCCAACGAGCAGAAGCTGCGCACCAAGATCGAGACCTTCAGGACCAAGAAGGAGGTCATCAAGGCCCAGTACTCCGCCGCGGAGGCGCAGGTCAAGATCTCGGAGGCGGCGAACGGCGTCGGCGAGGAGATGGCCGACCTCGGCCTCGCGATCCAGCGCGCCGAGGACAAGACCGAGAACATGCGCGCCCGGGCCGGCGCGGTCGAGGAGCTCGAGGCCGCCGGCACCTTCGACGACATGACCCAGCTCGGGGCGGGCCAGGACGACATCGACCGCGAGCTCGCCCAGATGGGCGCCGGCGGCCAGGTCGACGACGAGCTGTCGAAGATGAAGGCCGAGCTCGGCTCCGGGGGCGCCGAGGCTCCACCCGGGCAGCTGGGCGAGGGCGAGCAGAAGGGCCAGGCGTGATCGTCAGGGTCTCCGGCGAGGGCCAGTTTCGCCTGCCCGACGGTGACTCGGAGCGCCTCAACGAGCTCGACAACCGCGCCGTCAACGCGGTCGAGCAGGGCGACGAGCACGGGTTCCGCGAGCTGTGGACGCAGATGCTCGAGCTGGTCGCCGCCGACGGCAACGCGATCGACGGCGACGACCTGGTCGAGTCCGACGTGATCATGCCCCCGCGCGACATCAGCTTCGCCGAGGCCAAGGCGGAGTTCACGGGCGAGGGCCTGATCCCGGACTAGTGGTCCGTCCGAACTTGGAGGATGGGCCACTAGTGGAGGGCGCGCCGCCGAAGGGCCGCTCGACGTTCGTTCGCTCGCTGTGGGTGGCGCTGACGTTCCTGCCGTTCGGCATCACCTCGTGGGCTGCCTTCGTCTACGCCGGCGCGCGCGCTCACAGCCGCCGCTGGTTCGCCTGGGCGCTCGTTTACCTGGTGGTCATCGGCGCGGGCTGGGGAATCGCGCTGTCGGGTCCCGAGGGTCCCGTCGACACCTGGCGCGAGGACGTCGGCGTGCTCATCATCATGCTCGGGTGGCCGGCGTCCGTGGCCCACGCGTTCGGCATCCGCCGCAGCTTCCTCGACGAGGTCGACGGTCGCCACGACCCCGCTCTCGAGGCGGCCGAGCGGGCGCTGACGCGGCGCCGCCAGGCGCTCGAGCTCACGCGCGCGGACCCGGTTCGCGCGCGTGAGCTGGGTGTCGGGCGTCCGGACCTCGCCGATGCCTTCGACGGCGGCCTCGTCGACCTCAACCATGCCCCGGCCGAGGCGATCGCGTCCCTGCCGCGCATGGACGGACCGCTCGCCCGGCGGGTCGTAGCGGTGCGCGAGGACGTCGATGGCTTCGACTCGGTCGAGGACCTCGGATCGCTGCTCGGCTTTCCGGCGCGCACGGTCGAGCGCCTGCGCGAGCGAGCCGTGTGCCTGCCGCGCTGATGGCGCGCCGCCGCCGGCCACGGAGCGGCGGCCGGTGGCAGGACGCCGCTCGCTCGTGGTGGTGCATCGTGCCGGCGATCTCGGTCGGCTGGCTGGCCGGCTTCGGGTTCCTCTACGCGGCGTACAAGGCGCCGCGGCGGTGGGGCCTGTGGGGCGCGTCGGCGGTCTACCTGGCGCTCGGCATCGGTGGCTTCGTGCTCGTCGGCGGCGACACCACCGATGTCGGAATGGTGCTGAGCCTGAGCGCGATGGTGATCGGCACCGCGCACGCGTTCACCGTGCGGGGACGCTGGCTCGATGAGGTCTACGGCCCCGGCCGGCGCCCCAACGCCCTGCAGGAACGCGCGCAGCAGCTGCGCGAGCAGGGGTTGGCTGAGGTCGCGCGCGAACCACTGCGGGCGCGGGGGGGCGGCGGGGGGGG
>JBPCPD010000214.1:0-10013 GCA_050999535.1 Thermoleophilaceae bacterium | reverse complement strand
GCTCGTCGTGCTCGTCGTGCTCGTCGAGATCGTCCGGGTAGAGGAGCGGCCCGCGCGGAGGCTCCGCGACCTCGTAAGGGTCCTCGTCGGCACCCTCGAAGGCGGGCTCCTGCCCAAGCTCGGCAGGGGTGTCCCCGTCCTCGGGCTGGGCGGCAGCGCTCCCGTCCTCGGGCTCGGGCTCGGGCTCGTCCTCGAGCTCGGCCGCATCCTCTTCCTCGAGCTCGGCCGCATCCTCTTCCTCGAGCTCGGCCGCATCCTCTTCCTCGGCCTCGAGCGCATCCTCTTCCTCGAGCTCGACCGCGCCCTCGTGCTCGGGGTCGTGCTCGGGCTCGGGCTCGGGCTCGGCAGCGCCAGCCTGTTCGAGCTCGTCCGCGCCCTCTTCCTCGGCCTCGAGCGCAGTCTCGGCCTCGGGCTCGGGGTCGGGCTCAAGCGAGGGGTCGAGCTCGACCGCGTCCTCGTGCTCGGGCTCGGGCTCGGGCTCGGGCTCGGCACGGACGCTCTCCTCCTCCGCCTCCGCGACCACGACCGCGGGCGCCGGCCCGGGCTCGGCGTTCGCGTCCGCCTGCACGGGGTCCGCAGGGGCCTCCCCCTCCTCGAGCTCCGCAGGTACCTCTACCTCGTCGGGCTCGACTGCCTCGGGCTCCGCATGGACCTCCACTGCCTCGTGCTCCGCAGGAGGACTCCACTTCCTCGGGCTCCATCGGGGTCTCCGCTTCCACACGGACTCGGCGAAGGAAGGCGCGTCGTCCGGGGGCGCGGGCGGCGATCCGGGCACTCGCGCAGCGTCAGGATCGCGCGCGCCCTCGCGCGAGGGGACGGGGCGCTCACCCGGCTCGACCCCGCCGGCAAGGTCGGGTGGCGGGACCTCGGTCGGCGACGGCGCCACGGGCGGCGGGCGGCCCTCACGCTTGGCCCGCTTGGCCTCGCGTTCGAGCCGAGCGCGCTCGCGCTCCTCGTGACTGCGTGGTTCCCGGCTCACGCGGTGGAGGCGCGGGCCCGGGTGTGGAGGTAGCTCTCGAGCAGGTGCGCGGCGGCACGCGAGTCCACGTCGGCGCGGCCGCCGGCCGCCTGCGCCATGCGCGTGGTCAGGCGCTCGTCGTGCAGGTCGATCGGGACGGTGATCGACGTACTGAGCCGCTGTGCGAAGGCACGCGCGCGCTCGGCCTGGCCGCCTTCCCGCCCGGCGAGCGTCAGCGGGAGCCCGACGACTACGCGCTCGGCCTCGAGCTCTTCAGCCAGCCGAGCCAGCCGCGCGAGGCCCTTGCGCGTGTCCGGGGCATCGATGGCGGTCAGCGGGGTCGCCAACGTGCCCGTCGGGTCGGACACTGCGCAGCCGCAACGGGCCTCCCCTGGATCGAGCGCGAGCACCCGCATCGACCCTTATGTAAGCGGCTGCGCGATCGCCGTGCGTGCAGCCGCCAGGGCGTCGTCGAGCTTCTCGGGGTCGCGTCCGCCGGCCTGCGCCATCGTGTCGCGCCCTCCGCCCCCGCCGCCGGCCACCTCAGCGGCGGCGCGGACGACGTCTCCGGCCTTCACTCCGCGCTCCACCAGCGCCGGCGCGACGTTGGCGACCAGGTGCACCCGACCGTCGGCGGCGCTGCCGAGCACGACGGCCGCCTCGCCCAGCTTCTGGCGCACGCGATCGGAGAGCGCGAGCAGCTCCTTGGCATCGCCGACCGCGCTGCGGGCGGTCACCACGTGCGCCCCGCCGAGCTGCTCGGCGGAATCGACGAGCCGCTCGGTCTCGCCGGCGTCGCCGCCGGCACCCTTTGGCCGCTGCGCGAGCTCGCGCATGCGCTGCTCGAGCCGCTGCACCGCCCGAGGCAGATCGTCCTCGGGCGCCTTGAGCATCGTCGCGAGCTCGCGCAGGCGCGCGGTGCGCTGCTCGAAGACCGTGGTCGCCGCCGCGCCGGTGACCGCCTCGACGCGCCGCACGTTCGAGGCGCTGGAGGTCTCGGCCGTGATGTGGAAGAGCCCGATCTCACCCGTACTCGCGACGTGGGTGCCGGCGCAGAGCTCGCGCGAGACCTCGTCGACCTCGACCATGCGCACCCAGTCGCCGTACTTCTCGCCGAACAGCGCCATCGCACCCAGCGCACGCGCCTCGTCGAGCGCCATCTCGAGCGCGCGCACGGGCCGGCCCGAGGCGATCCACTCGTTCACGCGCCGCTCGACTTCCACGAGCTCGGCGTCGGAGAGCCGCTGGCCGTGGGTGAAGTCGAAGCGCAGCTTGGCCGGGCCCACATGGGAGCCCGCCTGGCGCACGTGGTCACCGAGGCGCTCCCTCAGCGCGGCATGCAGCAGGTGGGTTGCGGTGTGATTGCGCATCGTCGCGAGGCGGGCCTGGCGGTCGACCTCGGCCAGGACCCGCTCACCGACCGCGATCTCGCCGTCCAGGGGCTCGAGCGCGAGCGCCTGGTCGCTGCCGAGGCGCACCACGTCGCTCACGCGAGCGCGCCCCGAGTCGGTGACGACGGTCCCTGCGTCGGCGACCTGGCCCCCGCCGGCGGGATAGAACGGAATGTCCTCGAGCTTCACGAGCAGCGTCCCGTTCTCGCGCTCGAGCGCCCGGACCACGGTCTCGGCCTGCGTGGCCTCGTAGCCGACGAACCGCGTCTCGAAGCCCGCGTCGCGCGCGAACCGCGCGATCCGCTCGGTGGCGGCGTCTTTTGCCGTCGAGCGCGAGCCGCTACGCGCCTGCGCGCGCGCGGCGTCCATCAGCTCGGTGAAGCGGGCCTCGTCGACGGTCAGGCCGGCCTCGCGGAGCAGCTCCCTGGCCAGCTCGAACGGGAAGCCGTAGGTGTCGTGCAGGCGGAAGGCGTCCTCGGCTGCGACCTCCCGCGCACCGGCGGCCTGCGCGCGTGCCACCAGGTCGGCCAACAGGCGCTCGCCCTGGGCGAGCGTGCGCCCGAAGCCCTCCTCCTCCGCGGCGACCCAGCGCGCGATCGTGTCCGCCTCGGCCCGCAGCTCGGGATAGGCATCGCCCATGCCCTGCACGGCGATCGCGCATAGGTCGGGCAGGAGCTCCCCCTCGAGCCCGAGCACCCGGCCCTGCTGGATCGCGCGGCGCAGGATCCGCCGCAGTACGTAGCCGCGCCCCTCGTTGGTGGGAACGACGCCGTCGGCGAGCAGGAACGCCGCAGCACGGCCGTGGTCGGCGAGCACGCGCAGCGCGCGCGTCGTCGGGAGATCCTGGCCGTAGCGGCGGCCCGAGCGCTGCTCGCCGAAGGCGATCAGCGGCTTGAAGTGCTCGGTCTCGTAGACCGAGGGCACGTCCTGGAGGATCGCCGCGAGGCGGTCGAGGCCGAGCCCGGTGTCGATGTTGCGCTGGGGCAGCGGGCTCAGCGGAGCGTCGGCATGCAGCTCGTACTGGGTGAAGACCAGGTTCCAGTACTCGAGGAAGCGCTCGCTGTCGTCACCGGGCCGGTCGTCCTCCCCGCCGAACTCCGGGCCGCGGTCGAGGTAGAGCTCCGAGCAGGGGCCGCAGGGGCCGGCGGGCCCGGGCTGCCAGAAGTTGTCCTCGCGCCCGAGCAGGACTATCCGCTGCTCGGGGAAGCCGACCGAGCGCCAGCACTCGATCGCCTCCTCGTCGGGGCCGAGGCCGAGCCGCTCGTCGCCGCCGAAGACGCTGACCCAGATCCGCTCGGGGTCGAAGCCGAAGCCGTCCGCGTGCGTGGAGAGCTCCCACGCGAGCTCGATCGCGGTCTGCTTGAAGTAGTCCCCGACCGAGAAGTTGCCGAGCATCTCGAAGAAGGTCAGGTGGCGTGCTGTCAGCCCGACGTTCTCGATGTCGACCGTGCGGAAGCACTTCTGGCACGAGGTGAGCCGCCTGCTCGGGGGCTCCTGCTCGCCGCGGAAGTAGGGCATGAACGGCTGCATGCCCGCCGTGGTCAGCAGAACCGAGGTGTCGCTGCTGGCGGGAACCAGCGGGGCGGATGCCACGCGCAGGTGCTCGCGCCGCTCGAAGAACGAGAGGTAGCGCTCGCGGATCTCGGCGGCGTTCATATGGGCTTCCGGAGTCTATGCGGGTGCGTTCTCAGCCTGGCTCAGCGCAGGCACAGGCTCGACCAGTCGAGCCCGTAGACCGCGTGCACGCGTGAGCAGTTGGTGGCGTCCAGGCGCTCGGAGCTGAGCGTGCCGATCGTCTCGACGCCGTAGGGCGCGACGCGCGCGGACTCGACGGCTTCGCGGTCGAGCTCGGCCCACTCGGCCGCGGCGTCGGTCGCGGGCCCGTCGAGCTCGAGCAGCGCGACGCGGACCGCGAAGACGGGGTCCTGCACGGCATCGAGGTAGCGAGCCGGGTGCGGCGTGCGCGGAAGGCGACGCTCGAAGGAGACCTGCGCGCCGGCGCGCTCGGCCGGGGTCACGGCGACCCGCGCCTGGAGACCGATCGAGCGCAGCGTCGAAACCAGGTAGCGGGCGAGCGTCGCGCCGCCCGGATCGGCGGGGCCGCGCACCAGCACCGGCGCGATCGTGTTGGCCGACTGCTCGCCGTCCTGCACCAGCTCACGTGCGCCCTGGAGATCGGAATTGCCCTCGCGCTCCCCGAACGGACACGGGGCGAGCGCGCGGTAGCCGGGGACCTGAGGCGCCAGCATATTGCAGCTCGGTGCGAGGAAGCCGTCGCGCAGGCGGGCGAGCGTCGCCTCGTCGAGCGCGAGGGCGACGGCGCGGCGCAGATCGAGCTCGTCGAAGGGCGGGCGGCTCGAATCGAGCGCGAGGTAGCTGACCGCGAGCGTCGCATCCTCGCGGTAGCGGCGCTGGTTCTCACCGCGGATCTCGGGCAGCAGCTCGCGCGGCGGGCGGCCCTCCATCACGTCCACCCGCCCTTCGAGTGCTGCGCGCGCCCGCGCCCCGGCGTCCGCGATCACCCGGCCCCCGATCTTGTCGACATTGCCGGCGGGCACCCCGTCGAGCTCGAACGAGCGCACGCGCACGAGCGTGAAGGCGGCACGCCCGCGCGGGCGTGCGACCGCGTAGGGACCGATGCCGGCGGGCGGGTCATCCGAGCGCTCGCGCAGCGGCGTGCCGACGGGCACGGGCGCTGCCGCCGGCGATGCCAGCGTCTCGGGAAACGCGGGGTCGGGGCGCACGAGGTCGATGCGCACCTCGCCCGTGCGTCCGTTGGCGCTGATGCCCTCGATCTCGGCGCCGGCCACGTCGACCCGCCCGCACGCGTAGTCGCGCGCGCCGGCGATGTCGCCGAACAACTCGAGCGCTCGCCTCGGGCTCAGCCGCAGCGCACGCTCGATGCCGCGCTCGAAGTCGCTCGCGCGCAGGCGGCGCCCGGTCGAGTAGCGCAGCCCGGACCGGAAAGTGAACCGGTACGTCAGTCCGTCCTGCGAGGCCTCGGGCAGCGCGCGCGCGAGCCCCGGCACGAGCTCGGTGCCCGCCGCGCCCTGGGCGCGCCGGTAGGTCACCGGGGCGGTGTGCACCAGCCACAGCGCCTGCAGCGCCTCCGGCGAGGAGGCGAGCGCGGGGTCGAGCGAGTCGGGTGGCGCGGCGATACCCACGACCACCGAGCCGCCGCGGCGCGCGTTGCCCGGCTCGGCGCCTCCCCCCGGGCTGCACGCGATCAGTCCCAGACAGGCCGCGAGCACGGACAGGCACGACCAGCGGCGCACGGTGTCAGTCGAGCTGGTCGCGCATCGCGCCGAGCGACCTTCGGATCAGGCGCGACACGTGCATCTGGGACAGGCCCACCTGCTCGGCGATTCGGAGCTGGGGCAGCCCCTCCTCGAAGCGCATCCGCAGAATCGCCCGCTCGCGCGAGGCCAGGTGCGCCAGCGCCGGCTCGAGCGCGGCACGATCCTCGCAGCGCTCGAACCCGTCGTCATCGGAGCCGATCGTCTCGAGCGGGTCCGCGTCGCCCTCGTCCCCCGGGCCGGTGCTCAGCGACAGCGTCGTGTAGTTCGAGCCGACCTCGAGCGCCTCGAGGGCCTCCTCGGGCGTGGTCCCCAGGGCAGCGGAGATCTCGGCGATGCTCGGTGAGCGGCCGAGCTGGGAGCGGCGCAGCAGCTCCCGGTCCGCGAGGCGGGCACGCTCGCGCGCCGGGTAGGCGGTGTCCTTCATGCAGCCGTCTTCCCGGCGAGCTTCTCGAGGCGGACCAGGACGTCACCCTCGGAGGTCAGCTCGAAGCCGTAGGAGTCGACGACCGTCGCCAGGACGCGGCCGAGCGTCATCTCGCCGCCGGGCGAGGCGTCGGGCAGCTGCAGGGCGTCGGCGAGCCCGCTCTCGCGCAGCGGGCCGACACGGGTGCGGATGCGCCCCGCGCCGAGCTGGAAGTCGAGCCTCACCCGGCCCTCGTGCCCGGCCTCGGCGAGCAGCCGCTCGATCGCCAGCTGCAGGTCGTCGAGGTCCTCGAAGCCGAAGTCGGCACGCTCGGCGATACCGCCGACGATCAGCCGCACGACGGGCCCGAAGGTCGCGGCCAGCGGCACCTCGAGCGAGATCCGCTCGCTCACGCGGCGACCGTACCCCACCCGACCACCAGCTCGCCGCGCATCAGGCACGCGATCTGGCCGGGCGCGGGGCGGGTCACGGCTCGCTCGAGGCAGAGCTGCGCGCCGGCGCTGCGCGTGCGCACCGAGCACGGTATCGCGGGCGAGTGGTAGCGCAGCCGCGCGCCGTCGACGCTTGTCGCGGCCCGGTGCAGGCGCGCCTCGCCGAGGATGACGCGATCGGTCGCCAGCGCCTGCTTGGGACCGACCACCACGCGGTTGCGACGCGCGTCCTTGGCAAGCACGAACAGCGGCTCGGGCGAGGCGACGCCGATCCCGCGACGCTGGCCGACGGTGAAGCCCTCCTGACCATCGTGGCGGCCGAGCACCGTGCCCGCGCGGTCGACGATCTCGCCGCCGCGCTCCGGATCGCCGGCCGCCGGGCCGCGATGGCGGGAAAGGAAGGCGCGCGCGTTCGTGCCGGCGAGAAAGCACAGATCCTGACTCTCGGCCTTGCGCGCCACCGGCAGCCCCGCCGCCTCCGCCAGCTCACGTACGCGCGGCTTGGAGAGCTCGCCGAGCGGGAAGCGCAGACGCGCCAGCTGATCGCCGGTCAGGCGCGCGAGCACGTAGCTCTGGTCCTTGCGCGGGTCGGCCGCGGCGCGCACGAGCGGCCCCCGCTCGTCGCCCGCGATGCGCGCGTAGTGGCCGGTGACCAGCCTCCGGGCCCCGAGCCGGACGGCGAGCTCGAGCATCGCCTCGAAGCGCACGCCGCCGTTGCAGCGCACGCACGGGTTCGGGGTCGTGCCGCGCGCGTAGCCGTCGAGAAAGTCGGCGACGACGTGGCTGGCGAAGTGGTCGCGCAGGTCGAGCGTCAGGTGCGGGACGCCCATCTGGTGCGCGAGCGCGCGCGCGCCGCGAACCGCCTGCGGCGAGCAGCAGCTCTGCTCGCCGTCGGTGGCGGGGTCGGACCACAGCTCGAGCGTGACCGCCACCGCGTCCTCGCCCGCGTCGAGCGCGAGCTGTGCCGCGGCCGCGCTGTCGACGCCGCCGCTCATGGCGATCAGCGTGCGATCGCTGCTGGGCTCCAGGTGAGCCGAGCCGTCGCGGGCGGCGAGGCCCAGCGCACGGTGCAGTGCATCGGCCGCGAGCTCGGCCGCGTGGACCGCGGACGCGGAGAGCCCCCCGAGCTCCGCCGTGATCGCCGCCGGGGTGATGAGCGCGGCCTCGAGCAGCGGCGCATCCCGGACGAGCTCGACCGCCGCGCTTCCGGCGCCGCGGGCGGCGGCGCATCCGCGCGCCTCGAACCCGGCCTCGACGACGCGCTCGCCCGCGAGGCGGACCGAGACGCGGATCACGTCGCCGCAGGGCGCGCCGCCCGCGGCGCCGGTGTGTGGTGCGCGCGCGAGCGCGCCGAGGCCGCGCGGGCACTCGAGGTGGTCGCGCAGCGTCGACCCTGAAGGCGAGATGCGAGTACCGATGGATCCAGGATAGGAGTGCCGCGGCGCGGCGGAGGAAAAGGGCCCCAGCCTGCCGCTACCGGTCCGGAGTTGGGCCTGCATGAGCAAGCTTGGGTGCCCTCCGCGACGAACCTGGCGGCGTAGCGCCTGGCGCGCCCCGAGCCGGGCTCCCACTCCATTGGTGTTGGCTCAACATGGTGGACCGGTTGACGTACAGGCTCGAGCCTGCTGAAAACGCTAGCAGTGGCGGGCCGCGAGCCGCGGAGCGAGTGCCATGACGCCCCACACGGTGCGGTCTCAGCGCACCGTCAGCGTGCGCGCAACCCGAGCTCGCGCAGCTGGCGCTCGTCGACCGGGGCCGGAGCGCCGGTCAGCGGGTCGGTGCCGCTGGCCGCCTTTGGGAAGGCGATCACCTCGCGGATCGAGTCGCGGCCCGCGAGCAGCGCGACGATGCGGTCGAGCCCGAAGGCGATGCCACCGTGCGGCGGCGCGCCGTAGCGCAGCGCCTCGAGCAGGAAGCCGAAGCGCGCGCGCGCCTCCTCCTCGCCGAGGCCGAGCGCCTCGAACACGCGCGCCTGGACGTCGGGCGTCGAGATGCGGATCGAGCCACCACCGATCTCGCTGCCGTCCATGACGAGATCGTAGGCGCGGCTGCGCCAGCCGCCCGGGTCGCCGTCGAGGTCGCCATTGGGCGCCGTGAAGGGGTGGTGCAGCGCATCGAAGCGCGCCTCGTCCTCGTTGAAGGCGAACATCGGGAAGTCCACGACCCAGACGAGGTCGTGGCCCGCGCGCGGGACCCCGACCTCGCGCCGCAGCGCGCCGAGCACCCGTGCGGTGACCGTCGGGTCATCGGCGACGACGAAGACGGCGTCGCCCTGCTCGGCGCCGGTGGCCTCCAAGAGACCGGCGACCTCGCCCTCGGAGAGGAACTTCGCGACCGGCGAGCGCCAGCCATCGGATTCGGCAATGCCCCAGACCAGGCCCTTCGCTCCGAGCGCCTTGGCGCGCTCGGTCAGCGCGTCGAAGCGCGAGCGGGGGAAGTCGCCGGAAGCGCTGAAGCCGCGCACGACGCCGCCGCCGGCGAGCGCGCCCGCGAAGACCTTGAACTCCGACTCCGCGAAGACCGCGCCGAGATCGACGATCTCGATCGGGATCCGGCGGTCGGGGCGGTCAGTGCCGTAGCGCAGCAGCGCGTCGTCGTAGCCGATGCGCTCGAACGGGCCAGGCGCCTCGATGCCCCCGACGGCGAGTACCGCGGGCAACAGCCGGTCGCAGAGGCCGAGTACGTCGTCCTCCTCGACGAAGGACAGCTCGACGTCGAGCTGGGTGAACTCGGGCTGGCGGTCGGCGCGGTTGTCCTCGTCGCGGAAGCAGCGCGCGATCTGGTAGTAGCGCTCCAGGCCGCCCATCATCAACAGCTGCTTGAACAGCTGCGGCGACTGCGGCAGCGCGTACCACGAGCCGGGCTGCCGGCGGCTGGGGACGAGGTAGTCGCGCGCGCCCTCGGGCGTCGAGCGGGTGAGGACGGGCGTCTCGACCTCGATGAAGCCCTGCTCGTCGAGGCTGGCGCGGATCGTCGAGATCACGCGGTGGCGGAGCGCCAAGGCCTGCGCCATCGCGGGCTTGCGCAGGTCGAGGTAGCGATAGCGCAGCCGCAACTCCTCGTTGACCGGGTCGTCCTCGTCGATCTGGAACGGCGGCGTCTGCGCGTCGGCCAGCAGCTCGAAGTCGCTCACCGCCAGCTCGACCTCGCCGGTCGGCAGCTCGGCGTTGACCGTCCCCTGCTCGCGGCGCACCAACTCGCCGGTCGCGCTGATCACGTCCTCCGCGCGCAGGCGTCCGGCCTGCGCGTGGGCGCCGCCGTTCTCCTCGGGGTGGAAGACGAGCTGCAGGATGCCCTCGCGGTCGCGCAGGTCGATGAAGATCAGCCCGCCGTGGTCGCGGCGGCGGTGCACCCAGCCGGCGACGCGCGGTCGCGAGCCGACGTCCTCGGCGCGCGCGAGTCCGGCCCAGGCGCTGCGGTAGCGGTTGTCGAAGGTGTCGGTCACGACGCCAACAACCTCAGCAGCTCGTGCTCGTCGCGCGCGGTGCGCTGCTCTCCGCTGCTCATGTC
>JBPCPD010000177.1:0-17308 GCA_050999535.1 Thermoleophilaceae bacterium | reverse complement strand
CCTCGTGAGAGTCGCTGGTAGAGGACAAACCGGTGCTTGAGGGGCTCGAGCCCGACGTGGAGGGGTTGATCGTCAACCGCTTGGCAGATCCGCGGCAGTTCGCCATCGCGCCGATCGACCAGTGCTACGCGCTGGTCGGGCTGGTGAAGTCGAAGTGGGAGGGGATCTCCGGCGGCGTGGGGCTCGAGCGGGCGATGGCCGGGTTCTTCGACGGGTTGCGCGCGAAGGCGGAAGCGTGAGCGAGTCCGGGGCGACGAACGGGGACCCCACCCGCCCAGGCGCCACCAACGGTGGAGCGGGCGCCGGCGCGCCGGCCGCGACGGTCGTCGTGCCCGCCCCCAAGTTCACCATCCTGGGCGTCGAGGCAATCAAGTACGCGGCCGCTCCCATGCTCGAGTTCACCGGCCATGTGTCCGAGCCCGAGGGCCGCGAGGTCTACACGATTGCCCTCACCGCGCAGGTGATGCTCGACCCGGCCCGCCGCTCCTACGACGACGAGACGCGCGAGCGGCTGGTCGATCTGTTCGGCGCGCCCGAGCGGTGGGCCACGACCACGCACAGCTTTCTCTGGGCCGAGCTAGGCGTGCTGGTGCCCGCCTTCACCGGGGCCACCGCGTTCAGGCTGCCGATCCAGTGCAACTACGACCTCGAGCTGGCGGCCACCAAGTACCTGTACTCCCTGCCGGGCGACGACGTCCCGCTGACCTTCCACTTCACCGGCACGATCTTCTACCGCGGCGAGGGCGGGACGATGCAGATCATCAAGGTTCCGTGGGAGTGTTCGGCACGTTACGCGATGCCGATCGCGACGTGGAAGGAGATGATCTCGCACTACTACTCGGGCACCGGCTGGGTGTCGCTCGGCGACGACACGCTCGAGTCGCTGAGCCGGCGCAAGGCGGCGCGCGGACTGCACTCCTTCGACGCTACCGTGGAGCAGCTCCTGCGGGAGGCGGCGGAATGAGCGTCACGGACCTCGACGAGTTGGTGGAGTCGCTGCTCTACGAGGGCTATGCGCTCTACCCCTACACGCCCGGGACGGCCAAGAACTCCACGCCCACGCCGTTCGGCATCGTCTACCCGCCGGCCTACGCCGCCGGCAATGCCGCGACGTTCGATCACCTGCGCCTGGAGTGCGCGCTCGTCGCTTCGCCGGATTTGGCACGGGAGCCGAATCCGGCGCGTCCCTTGGGCACGCCGGTGTCGGCCACCGTGCGGTTCCTGCAGGCCAGCGGCGGCCGTCACCAGGCTGCGGAGCGCCGCGTCGAGCTGCCCGGCCCGGGGGCGGACCCGGTGGAGTTCTCCTTTGACGGGCTCCAGGGCCGGGCGAGCCTGGAGCTGGACCCGCCGGAGGACGGTCTCCAGCGTGTGCGCGTCTGCGTGCAAAACACCACCCCGCTCGCCGATCCCGACATCGACCGCGCGGCCGCGCTGCGCGCGAGCCTGCTGTCCACGCACGTAATCGCGACGGCCCCGGGATCGAGGTTCCTGTCTCCACTGGAGCGCCGTGACTTCGAGAGCGTGAACACCTTTCCGGTGCTCGCCACCCCAACCGATGACACCGTGCTGGGCGCGACCATAGTGCTGCCGGACCATCCCCAGATCGCGCCGCAGAGTCGCGGCAACCTGTTCGACGGCACCGAGATCGAGGAGGCGCTCCTACTGCACGTGCACGCGCTGCCCGACATGGAGCGCGAGGCGATCGCCGACCAGGACCCCGCGGTACGGGCGATGGTCGAACGGGCGGCGGCCACCACGCCCGAGGACCTCTTCGACCTTCACGGCGTGATGCACCCCACCCTGCCGGGCGTGATGTCCGACGTTGAGCCGAGCGTGCTTGCCGACGCCGAGCCGAGCGTGCTCCCCGACGCGAAGCCGGACGTGCTGTCCGACGCCGAGCCGGGCGCGCTGTCCGACGCCGAGCACCCGCAGCCGCACCCCGCCTTCGAGGGCTGGCGCCCGAAGGAGCCGGCCGAGTGGCGTCCAGCCGAGCAGACCGAGCCGCCCAAGCCCCCAGCCGACCTGCCCTACTTTCCCGGCTACGCCGAGGCCACCGCGGGTGGGGTCACGTTCCGCCGCGGTGATCGGGTGCGGCTGCGGCCCCAGCACGAGGGCGATCCCATCGACCACATGGTCGCGGGGCGTACCGCCACGATCGAGAAGCTTCTACACGACGTGGACAATCGCCTGTACTTCGCCGTCACCGTGGACGGCGACCCCGGCCAGGAGCTCTTGCGCGACAGCGGCCGATTCTTGTACTTCTTCGAAGGGGAGGTGGAGCCGGCGTGAAAGCGACCGAGCCCGATACGACCGGACGCACCCCGCAGATCCTGGTGGCCGGCATCGGCAACGCATGGCTGCGCGACGACGGCTTCGGCGGTCACGTGGCCAAGAAGCTCGAGGAGGGCGAGTTGCCCGAGGGCGTGTCGGTGTTCGACTTCGGCAGCGGTGGGCTCGACCTGGCCTACGAGGTGATGCGCGGTTACGACGCTCTCGTGCTGGTCGACGTGAGCCGCCAGGGCGGCGAGCCCGGGACGCTCTACGTGATGGAGCCCGACCAGGAGGAGATCGAGGGGGGTATCGAGGACGGCGAGATGATCAACCCCCACGGCATGGACCCGCAGACCGTCCTGCGCTTCGTGAAGGCGGTGGGCGGCTGGCCCGGCAAGGTCGTGGTCGTGGCGTGCGAGCCGCTCGACGTGGAGGAGATGGGGATAGGGCTGAGCGACGAGGTGGCGGGCTCGGTGGACCGCGCGGTGAAGGTGGTGCTCGAGCAGGTCGAGGAGCTGCGATGCATGAGCTCTCCCTGAGCAGCGCAGTGCTCGACACCGCGCTCCGGCACGCCGGCGGCCAAAGCGTCAAGACCGTCGAGCTCACGATCGGCGCGCTGCGCCAGGTCGTGTCGTCGTCGCTGGAGTTCTACTGGGAGATAGTGAGCCGCGAGACCCCCTGCGAGGGCGCGCGGCTGGAGCTGAACATGGTCGAGGCACGGGTGCGCTGCAAGGCGTGCGAAACCGAGTGGACCCTCGACGATCCGATCTTTCGCTGCCCGTCGTGTGAGGACTCCGACGTGGAGGTCCTCACCGGCACCGAGTTCTTCGTGGAATCGATCGACGTGGAGGAGGAAGCATGCACCGTACGAGAGTGAGAGTGGCCGAGGACGCCCTCGATGCGAACACCACAATCGCGCAGGCCAACCGGGCGGACTTCGATCGGGAGTCGGTCCGGGTCGTCAACCTGATGAGCGCCCCGGGCGCCGGCAAGACGACGCTGCTCGAGGCGGTCTTCCGCGACGGCTTGGGCGACCTCCGGGCGGGCGTGCTCGAGGGCGATGTCCAGGGCTCGCTCGACGCCGATCGCTTGGCGCGTTTCCACGTGCCGGTCACCCAGATCAACACCGACGGCGGCTTCGGCGGCGAGTGCCACCTGGATGCCAACATGGTGCGTTCCGCGCTGGGCGAGGTGCCGCTCGAGGAGATCGATCTGCTGATCATCGAGAACGTGGGCAACCTGGTCTGCCCGGCGGAGTTCCGGGTGGGCGAGGACGCCAAGGCGATGGTGTGCTCGATCACCGAGGGTGAGGACAAGCCGCTCAAGTACCCGCTGATGTTTCGCACCTGCGGCCTGGTCATCGTAAACAAGATCGACCTGCTGCCCCACCTCGACTACGACCTCGACACGCTGCTCGCGAACATCGAGTCGGTTAATCCGGGAGTCGAAGTGCTGCTCACGAGCGCGCGCACCGGCGAGGGCGTCGAGCGCCTGCGGGACTGGCTCGCAAGCGTGCATCACGGCGGGGCGCCGGCAACCGACGGCGGGACACCGGTCGGCGAGCGCGCCGCCGCGCCCGCCTGACCGGCTCCGTGCGCTCGGCGATCGAGCAGCCCGCCGCTCGGCTCGACGAGCTGCTGCGGCTGCGCGTCGAGGCCGGCGAGGCCTTCTTCGTGGCCGAGGCGCCACGGCTCGCCGAGCTCTGCCACCGGATGGCGGAGCGCTTCGCGCGCGGCGGGCGCCTACTGGCGCTCGGCGGCTCGCCGCAGGCGCGCTCGGACGCGCGCCATGTCGCGGTCGAGTTCGTCCACCCGGTGATCGTAGGCAAGCGCGCGCTGCCGGCGCTCGCGCTGGCCGGCGAGGGCGGGCCGCTGGCCCGCGAGCTCGCGCTCGCGGCGGAGCCGGACGACATCGTGATGGCCTTCGAAGGGGGCGAGCCGGCGCGGGCGCTCCTGGCCGCGCGAGAGACTGGCTGCCTGACCGTCGCCTTTGCGCGCGCCGGCGCCGAGTGGGACTTCGAGCCCCCGGCCGGCGATCCGTTCGTCGCCCAGGAGGTCGCCGAGACCGCCTACCACCTGCTGTGGGAGCTCGTGCACGTCTTCTTTGATCACCGCGGCCTGCTCGATGGCCGCACCGCGCGGCCCACTCACGACAGCGGCGCGTCGAGCTTTCTCTACCCGTTTCTCGGCGAGACCCAGACCGATCTCGACGCGGTGCTCGCCGACGTGCGCGCGTCGGTGCTGATCAAGGCCGGGGAGATAGCGCAGCTGCGCGCGCAGACGCTCACCGACGGTCGTGACGAGCTGCTGGGTGCCGCGCGTGCCCTGCGCGAGCGCCTCGATGCCGGCGGGCGCCTACTCGCACTGGGCAACGGCGGCTCGGCGACCGATGCGATGGACGCAGTCGCAGACATGCACCTGCCACCGGGCGGGTGGACGCCGCGCCCGGCGCTCGACCTGACCGAGGACTCTCCGATCCTGACCGCGATCGCGAACGACATCGGTGTCGAGGCGCTGTTCGCGCGCCAGGTGATCGCCCATGGGCGCAAGCAGGACACGCTGCTCGCGCTCTCGACCAGCGGCAACTCGACCAACGTGATCGCCGCCCTTGCCGAGGCGCGGCGGCGCGGGGCGCTGACGATCGCGATGGTGGGCTACGATGGCGGGAGCATCGCCGCGGAGCGGCTCGCCGACCATGTGATCGTGACCCGCTCGGAGCACATCCCGCGCATCCAGGAGGCCCAGGCCAGCGCCTGGCACGTCTTGCGAGAGCTGCTCGAGGAGGCGCGGTGACCGAGCCACCCCAGCAGCAGGGCGATGACCGCTCGGCCGGCCACGTCGCGCACATAGCGCACGGGACGATGCGGGGCGTCGTCGCGGCGATGGCGATGACCGGCATGCGGGCGTTCACGATCAGCATCGGGCTCGTCGACGAGCCGCCGCCGCGCACAATCCTGCGCCAGACGTCCCGCGGGCTCTTCCAGGTGGCAGGCAAGCGCCACCATCGAGCGCTCCAGGAGCTCATGCACCGGGGTTATGGCGCCGCGGGCGGCGCGGGCTTCGCGGCGCTGCCCGAGGGAGTGCGCAAGCAAGCTTGGTTTGGTCCGCTGTACGGGGTCGCGGTGTGGCTTGGCTTTGAGGCCGTCCAGGCGCCGCTGCTGGGTCTCAAGCAGGCCAAGCAGCTGCGCCCGCTGGAGCGCGTCGCGCTGGCCGTCGATCACCTGGTCTACGGCTTCGTGCTGTCCGAGACGCGCCGCAAGTCGCACTAGAGCGCTAAGTGGTCCCCGCCTAAGTGCCGCGACGGATCAGGGCGCGGATCGAGGGCACGGTCCAGGGGGTCGGCTTCCGGCCCCACGTGTATCGGCTCGCGACCCAGCTCGCGCTCGGTGGCTGGGTGCTCAACGACGAGCGCGGAGTGCTGCTCGAGGTCGAGGGCGCGCCGCCCGCCGTAGAGGTCTTCCTCGGCCGGCTGCGCTCCGAGGCGCCGCCGCTGGCGACGATCGAGGGTGTGAGCGTCGAGGACCTCGCGCCCGCCGGGATCGAGGCCTTCCGGATCGAGCTCAGCGAGGGCGGCGGCGAGCCGCTCGCGCTCGTCTCGCCCGACGTGGCGACGTGCGCGGCGTGCCTGGCCGAGATGCTCGATCCCGCCGATCGCCGGCACCGCTATCCGTTCCTCAACTGCACCGACTGCGGCCCGCGCTTCACAATCGTCGTTGGCGTGCCCTACGACCGGCCGCTGACGACGATGGCGGGCTTTGAGATGTGCCGGGCCTGCCGTGCCGAGTACGACGATCCGACCGACCGCCGCTTTCACGCGCAGCCGACGGCGTGTCCGGTCTGCGGGCCACGGGCCGTGCTGCTCGGCGGTGGTGGCGAGCCGCTCGCCTGCGACGACGGCGAGGCGCCGGTGGAGGGCGCTGACGACGCGGTGGCGCGCACCGCCGCAGCGCTGCGGTCTGGCTCGATCGTCGCGGTCAAGGGCGTGGGCGGCTACCACCTCGCCTGCCGCGCGGACGACGATGACGCCGTCGCGCGGCTGCGCGCGCGCAAGCACCGCGAGCAGAAGCCGTTCGCGTTGATGGTCGCCGACCTCGACGCGGCCCGCACGCTCGTCGAGTTGTCCCCCGCGGAGGAGGAGCTGCTGCTCGGGCGCGAGCGGCCGATCGTCGTAGCGCGCCGGCGCCCGGGCACGCCGGTCGCGCGCTCGGTGGCGCCGGATGCGCCCGACCTCGGAGTGATGCTCGCCTACGCGCCGCTGCACCATCTGCTGCTCGCCGACGCTGGTGTGGCGCTCGTGATGACCAGCGGCAACGTCTCCGACGAGCCGATCGCCTACGAGGACGCCGACGCGCTCGAGCGCCTGCGGGGCATCGCCGACCGCTTCCTCGTCCACGACCGGCCGATCCACGTCCGCACCGACGACTCGGTGCTGCGCTCGCTCGGCGCGCTGCCCGTGCCCGGTCACGGGATGCGCCGGGCGCCGCTGATGCTGCGCCGGTCGCGCGGCTACGTGCCCGAGAGCATCCCGCTTGCGGTGGATGCGCCGCGTCCGATCCTCGCGTGCGGGGCCGCGCAGAAGAGCACGTTCTGCCTGGCAAAGGGCGGGCGCGCGTGGGTCTCCCACCACATCGGCGACCTCGAGAACTGGGAGACGCTGCGCTCCTGGCGCGAGGGCGTCGAGCACTTCCAGCGCCTGTTCGCGGTCGCGCCCGAGGTGGTCGCCCACGACCTGCACCCGGAGTACCTGTCCACCAAGGAGGCGTTCGACCTTGACGGCGTCGAGCTGGTCGGCGTTCAGCATCACCACGCCCACCTCGCCGCGGTGCTCGCCGAGCACGGCGAGACCGGCACGGCCGTCGGCGCGATCTACGACGGCACCTGCTACGGCAAGGACGGGTCGGTGTGGGGCGGGGAGGTGCTCGTCGGTGACCTCGCGGGCTGCGAGCGCGCCGCGCACCTGCTCGAGGTCGCGATGCCGGGAGGAGCGCAGGCGATCCGCGAGCCGTGGCGGATGGCGTGCTCGTGGCTGCTCGCGGCGGAGGAGTGCGGCGCGCTGCCGGCGACGCTCGCCGCAGCACGGGACGCGCCGCCCGCCGCGCTCGCCGGGACGATCGACGAGGAGCGCTGGGGGCAGGTCACCGCGCTCGCGCGCTCGGGCCTCTCCTCGCCGCGGACGTCGAGCATGGGCCGCCTGTTCGACGCGGTCGCCGCGCTCTGCGGCCTGCGTGCCACGGTCGGCTACGAGGGCCAGGCGGCCGTCGAGCTGGAGGCGATCGCCGGCACCACGACGTCCGGCGCTGCGGACGCGTACCCGCTTTCCCTGCGCGTGGTGGACGGCGAGCAGATGGCGGCCGGCCTGGTCCTCGACGCGCGCGCGACGATCGCCGCGGTTGTCATCGACGCGGCGGCGGGCGTCGAGGCGGCGACGATCGCGGGGCGCTTCCACGCCGCCGTCGCGGTGGCGACGGCCGAGGTGCTCACCCGCTGCGCGGAGGCGGCGGGCACCTCGATCGCCGTGCTCGCCGGTGGCGTCTTCCAGAACCGCCGCCTGCTCGAGCTCACCGTGGCGGCGCTCGAGGGCCGCGGCCTGCGCGTGCTGCTCCCCGAGCGTCTGCCGCCCAACGACGGCGCGATCGCCTACGGGCAGGCCGCGAGCGCGGCGGCCCGCCTCTCCTCCTGACCGCCGCGCGCGTGCTCGCGACTCGGCGAGCGTCGGTCGGGCCGGAGCGGCTGCCGCTACGCTGTGGAAGCGCATCGTCGGGAGTTCGCGCCCTCTCGCCTTGCGATGCGACTACCGCGGAGGGGACGGATTGGAGCTCTACATGCCGGACCCACCGAATGGCACCGCGACCGCGGACGCGCGCAGATGGCTGCCGAACCTGGTCCATCTTCGTGCCGGGCCGCCGCACCGAGGCAACGAATGAGCATCGCGAGCACCGCGGCCCGCGCCTCCGCGCCCGAGGCACCCCGCCGGGAGCGCCCCTTCTGGCGGGATGTCCTGGCGCCGTACGAGACGCCGCGCCTGAGCCGCACGCTGCTCGATCTCGCCACGTCCGTCGTCCCCTACCTGGCCCTGTTCGCGGCCATGTACCTGGCCCTGGACGTGTCCTACCTGCTCACCCTGGCCCTGGCCGTGCCGGCCGCGGGCTTCCTCGTGCGCGCCTACATCCTCTTCCACGATTGCACGCACGGCTCGCTGTTCGTCTCCAAGCGCTGGAACGGGCGGGTCGGCACGGCCCTCGGCCTGATGGTCTTCACCCCGTTTGCCGCCTGGCGGCACAGTCACCAGGCCCACCACGCCACGGCCGGCGACCTTGACCGCCGGGGTACCGGTGACGTTCCCACGATGACGCGCGACGAGTACTACGCCCTGCCCTGGCGCGGTCGGACGGTCTACCGCCTGTTTCGCAATCCGCTCGTGATGTTCGGTATCGGCCCGATCTGGGCGATGATCGTCCAGCCGCGGCTCGTGTCACGCGACGCGCGGCCTCGCATCAAGCGCAGCATCATCGCCACCAACGTCGCGCTCGCGCTGCTCGTCGGTGCACTCTGCTGGCTGCTCGGCTGGAAGGAGTACCTGCTGATCCAGGGCCCGGTCGCCGTGCTGGCCGGCGCGGCCGGCATCTGGCTCTTCTACGTCCAGCACCAGTTCGAGGACACCTACTGGCAGACGACGGGCGACTGGAGCTACGCCGACGCCGCGCTGCGCGGCTCCTCCCACCTCAGGCTTCCGAAGACGCTGCAGTTCTTCTCGGGCAACATCGGCCTGCACCACGTGCACCACCTCAGCGCGCGCATTCCCAACTACAACCTCCAGCGCGCGCACGACGAGAACCCGATGTTCCACGACGTGCCCACGTTGTCGCTGTGGGACGGCCTGCGCTGCGTGCGGCTCAAGGTCTGGGACGAGCGGTGCGGCCGCCTCGTGACCTGGGCCGAGGCGCGCCGCCCCGTCGGTCGCTGTGATTGAGCGCGACCGTCCGCCGGCCCGCGCGGCGCCGGTGGCTTCGGCTCGACCGGTCGACGCTGAGCGGCCTGCCCGCCTTAGGGTTCGACGGGCCCTTACTCCCGGATCCCCTGCCACGGGTATACGACGACGCGCCGCTTGCCGCGCTTGCCGGTGAGGCGGATCGTGCGTGTCGCGACGTTGTTGCCCTTCGTGCGCTCGTGGAGGGTCCCAAGCGGGTTGACCCGAACGCGCAGGTGGTAGCGACCGTTGCGCAGGCCTGTGACGTCGAAGGACTGGTCGTCGAGGCCGGGGCGGGGTGGGTGTCGCCCCATCCCGCGGGAAGCGTCTCGCGAATCCAGATCGAGCTCGGCTCGCCGCACGAGCTGCCGAGATCCATTGGCCCTGTCGCCCACGTGGCCCCCGGCAGGGTGAGGTCGACGGCGTCGGTGGGCACCAGGCAGAAGGCCTGCTTGCGCCCCCGCAGGCTGGTGCGCTTGGACGCGTCGAGCAGGTCGTCCTGGGCGAACTGAAGCAGGTGCCAGTGGTTGTGACCGCCGTCGGAGTGATATTTCATCGTCCCCACGGGCGTGCGCCCGACCGGCTGCCCCTCGGCGTCGTGGAAGTACTGGTAGGCGTCCATGATCGCGTTGCCGCGGCGGCGGAAGCCCTCGATCACGAGCGGCGCGGGTCCCGCGTTCCACGAGGTCGAGCTGAAGTTCAGGACGCTGCGGCCGCGGCGATTGACCATGCTGATGCCGTAGCAGAGGCATCGCGGGCCCGCAAAACAGCCCTCCAGCTCCGGGTACGTGACAGCGTCGGACCGTCGCCGTTGAGGCGCTGGCGGGCGCCGTTGGGGCAGAAGTCCACGGGGTTCGACCCGACGACACGCCCGCGCCTGTCGCGCACCGTCACCTGCGCGAACCGCCTGAGACCGCTGAAGCCGCACGAGCCGGGAGGGAAGCTGGCGTACGACCGCCAACCTCACGCTGCTGATCGGCGCCGCGGGCGCGTTCGGCAGCGAGTACAATGTGCTCGTTCAGCTGCCGGTCCAGCCGCGCGTGCCGGTGAGCGAAAGGATCGGGCGCGACCGGCGGGCTGGTTGCCCTCGCGCCAATCGTGCTCGGGACGCTGCTCCGGCGATCCTCGGCGGAAGGCCGGCGAGCGTCACCACAAGGAGATCGACCGGTCGGCCTACGGCGGCTGAGCGCAACCCGGGGCAGGCAGGCAGGAACCATGGCCATCAACCAACACGTTCAGTCGCGAGCGCTGGAGCCCTTCGTGATGGCGAGCGCGGAGTGAGGCCAGCTTCCATCCATGCCGGGCTCCGCCGCCTGCGGGGGGAGCGCGGGCGCTTCCTGCGCTCGTTCTTATCCGGCCCGGGTCGCGTGGGCGCCGTGTTGCCCACGTCGCGCCGAACCGTGCGCGCCACGCTCGACATGGCGCCGATCGCCGAGGCGCGCTGCGTCGTGGAGCTCGGCGCCGGCACCGGGCCCTACACCCGAGAGATCCTCGCGCGGCTGGGAGCGTACGGAAGGCTGCTCGCCTTCGAGCTCGACCCCGCGCTGGCCGCTGCGCTCGCCAGGGACCTGCCCGACCCGCGGCTGGAGGTGATCGCGGACTCCGCGGCCCGTCTCGAAGCCCACCTGGACGGGAAGCGGCCCGAGGTCATCGTGTCCGCACTTCCGTTCACGACTCTGCCGGGCGCACTGCGCAGCGAGGTTCTGGAGGTGGCCCGTAAGGTCCTCGCCGACGGCGGCGTCATGCTGGTGCTGCAATACTCGCCGTTCATGCAGCGCGACCTCGAGCGGACGTTCGGCTCGGTGCAGCGCACCCTTTCGCCGCTGAACGTGCCGCCCGCCGTTCTGTTCGCCTGCCGCCCGACCCTGCCGGCGCCGTGAGCCGCCGCGCCCTGCGCGAGGCGCGGCGCTACGTGCTCCGCCGCGGGGGTGGAGATCGCGCTCGGGCCGCTGTGCGTCCTGAAGGGACGGCTGCTGCTGGGCGTGGGCCTGGCCTGCCTGCTCTTCTTCCGTGATCCCTCGCGCACGCTCGTCCAGGAGCCCGACACCGTCTACGCGCCCGCCGACGGGATGGTGGTCGGCGTGGACACCGTGACCGATGACTGGCTGCCGGGCCGCGACGCGCTCCGCGTCAGCACCTTTCTGGCGCTCTACGACGTCCACGTCAACCGCAGCCCCGTGGCAGGCCGGATCGCCGCGGCGAGCGAGACGGCCGGCGGCTTCGCACCCGCGTTCCTCGGGCGCTCGCGGGCCAACCACCGCAAGCGGCTGGCGATCGACGACGGGTCGAGGCGCGTGGTGCTGGTGCAGTTCGCCGGGATGCTCGCGCGGCGCATCTCTTCGTGGGCGTGGCTGGGCGACCGCGTCGAGTCTGGGCAGCGGATCGCGCTGATCCACCTCGGCTCGCGCGCGGACGCGCTGATCCCGGCCGCCGAGGCGAGGCCGCTCGTGGTGGTCGGGCAGCGGGTGCGCGCGGGCGTGACGCCGATCGCGCGCTATGTGGCTGGTGGGGGGGCGGGATGAGGGAGTTCGTCAACGCGGCGAATGTGATGACCAGCGCCAGCCTCGCGGCCGGGGTGGCCGCGTTGATGCTGATCGGCGAGGGCCGGCTGGGCTGGGCCCTGGTGGCGGTCGCAGTCGCGGCGCTGCTCGACTCGGTCGATGGCTATGTCGCTCGCCGGTCCGGGGCCTGTGGGCCCTTTGGCTGTCATCTCGATGCGCTGGCCGATCTGGTCGCCTTTGGGTTGGCGCCCGCGCTCATGCTCCATGAGGGCGTGTTGAGCTCTGTGCCGGTCCTCGGCGCCGGAGCGTGCATCGCGTTCGTGGTGGCGGGCGCCTGGCGGCTGGCGCGGTTTCCGCTGATCGAGGATCGCGAGCACTTCGTCGGCCTGCCGATCCCCCCGGCCGGCCTGATCGCCGCCGGGCTCACCGTGATCGCGGTGCCCGCCGCCGCGGGGGTGGTCGTCTGCCTGCTGTTGTCGCTGCTGATGGTCAGCGAGTTGACCCTCCCGAACCTCGCCGAGCTCGGGCGCCTGGTCCGCCGGCGCCCCGCGGTCGCGATCGTGCGTGGAGAGCACGCGCCGGTGCGGTTGATCGCCGGGCGGCGAGCACGTGTCCACCGTGACCGTGGCGGGCGAGGGCGCGAGCTCCACGACGACGAGCGGAGCGCAGCATAGTGGTCGCGGAGGGGGATTCGTCGATCTCGCTCGTAGTCGGCGTCCTCGCGGCGCTGGTCGCGGCGGTGCTCTACAGCGGCGGCGTGGCGCTGCAGGCGATCGAGGCGCGCGCGGCGCCGAGCGAGGACTCGCTCAAGCTGTCGCTGCTGCGCTGGCTGGTGACTCGGCGGCGCTGGCAGATCGGTACCGCGTGCGTGGTGGGGGGCTGGCTGATGCAGGCGGTCGCGCTGCTGTTCGCGCCGATCACCATGGTGCAGCCGGCGCTGGCGGTCAGCGTCGTCTGCCTGCTGATCATCTCGATGCGCTTCTTCGGGGAGCGTGTCCGCGTCCGCGAGGTCGCGGGCACGGTGGCGATCATCGCCGGCGTCGCCGGGCTCGTGATGGTCTCGCCCGGGGAGAGCGACGCGCACGCCGAGCCGCTGGTGCTCGCGATCGGGATGACGACGCTTGGAGCGGTGGCGCTCGTCCCGTTTGTGATGCGAGCCCACCGGCACTTCGGCACGCTCGTGGCCTTCAGCGCCGGGCTGGCCTACGCCTGGACGGGCTTCAGCACGAAGTTCCTCGCCGACGGCGCCTCCACGGGCTCCTGGCTGATCGTGCTGGTGTGGCTGAGCGCGACGGTCGCCGCCGCCGGCGCGGGGCTGCTGAGCGAGATGTCCGCGCTGCAGTGCCGCTCCGCGATCCGCGTCTTCCCCGTCGTGCTGGTCGTGCAGATCGTCGTTGCCGTCCTGCTGGCGCCGCTGCTCGCGGGCGAGACCTGGAGTCCCAACCCGCTGATGCTCGTCGCGCTCGCGATCTCGCTGGCGGTGGTCGCGCTCGGCACGCGCTCGCTGGCGAGCTCGCCCGCCGTCGAGAGCGCCATGGCGACCGACGACGGAGCGCGGACGCCGCCGAGCCGGCGGACCCGGCGCGGACACCCGACGAACCGAAGCTCGCGGGGGGGCGTGCGTCCGTGAGCCGCGGTTGAATCGTGGTGGCGCCACGCGAACTCTCCACCGGCCGCTCAGCCGCCACTTCGCCCGTTTCAGCTCTCGATGATCCCGACGTCGACCACGATCGTGCCGGCGGTGTCAGCGGGTGCGGCGACGTGGATGGCGAGCTCCGTGTCCGGGGGAAGGTCCTCGACCACCCGTAGCGGGACGTGGCACGCGCCCTGCGCGCCGATCGGGAAGTAGCGCATCGGCTCGCTGTCGCGCACGAGCAGCGCGTAGATCAGGTCCGTGCTCGAATTTCCGCCGCGGAAGTAGACGAGCTGCGCGCGGCGGTCGGCAGGCACCGTGTAGATCAGGCCGGCTCCGAGCGGCTTGGGCTCGGTGAGACCGCGGCCCTCGAACGGGTACGCGCCCTGCAGGAAGCGAGGGTGCGAGTTCACCGGGCGCCGCTGCCCTCGTCGGTGCGCGCGACCGGGACGCCGACGAAGACCGTCCCGTCTCTGACCTCGACCGGATAGCCTGCGACCGCCCCACAGTCGTGGTCGATGGGCCGGCCGGTCGAGAGCTCGAAGCGGCGGTCGTGCAGCGGGCAGGCGACCGATTCATCGGAGAGGATCCCGTTGGCCAGCGGACCGCCCTGGTGGGTGCATGTGTTGTCGAGTGCGAACCATCCGGACGCGGCGCGGAAGACCGCGATCGGCCGGCCGTGGACGGTGATCACCCGGCCCTCCTGTGGAGGCACGTCCTCGACCTCGCAGGCCCGGATCTCCTCGAGCTCCGCCCTGAAGGACTTATGCATGGACGCCGAATCCTTCGCACCCGCGAGGGCTCACAGCTCGGCGCACGCCGGGGGGCCGACGAGCGTCGCCTCGTCGGCCTCGGCGCCGTCGCAGTCGGTCTCGCCCAGCTCGCTGACCTGGCGCGGGTGGTAGGGCTCGTCGCGCTCGAGCCCCGGGTCGCGCGCCGCGGCCGCCGCCTTGGCGAGGCGGAAGCGCTCGCGTAGGCGCGCGCCCGATGCTTCGTCGAGGACCTCCTCGCGGATGCGCTCGAGGCCGATGCGCGGCACGAAGTCGTACGTGCGCTCCTTGTACTCGCCGTGCTCGCGGTAGTACTGCAGGAACGCCGTGGCGGCCTCGAGCGCCTGCGCTGGTGTCTCGGCGGTGGTCAAGACGTCACCCTTGCGCACCGTCGCTCCGGCGGCGCCCCCAATGACCACCTGCCAGCCGCCCTCGACGGCCACCGCGCCGATGTCCTTGACCGTGGCCTCGGCGCAGTTGCGCGGGCAGCCCGAGACGCCGCACTTGACCTTGGCCGGCGTGTGCAGGCCCTCCCAGAGCTCTTCCATCTCGATCGCAAGCTTGGTCGAGTCGCCGATGCCGAAGCGGCAGAAGTCGGTGCCGACGCAGCTCTTGACGTGCCTCAGCGCCTTGGCGTAGGCGTGTCCCGAGGGCATGCCGATGTCGCGCCAGACGGAGGGCAGATCCTCTTTCTTCACGCCCAGCAGGTCGATCCGCTGGGCGCCGGTGACCTTGACCATGCCGACGTCGTAGCGCTCCGCGGCGTCGGCGATGCGGCGCAGCTGGTCTGGTGTCGTGACGCCGCCGCGCATCCGCGGCACGACCGAGAAGGTGCCGTCGTTCTGGATGTTCGCGTGGACGCGGTCGTTGATGTGGCGCGCGCCGCGCTCCTCGCGGTGGCGGTTGTCGTTGATCTCGGACACGAGGTAGGCGAGCGCCGGCTTGCACAGCCCGCACTCGCGTCCGGTGCCGCACGCCTCCGAGACCTCGCTCACCGCTTCGTAGCCGTGCTCCGAGATCTGCGCGGCGAGCTGCTCGCGCGTCTGCTTGGCGCAGGCGCACAGGTAGCGCGACTCCTCGCCGCCGCCGCCGGCGACCTCGATCAGCTCTGCGACCAGCGGCTTGCAGCTGCCGCAGCCGGTGCCCGCCCGGGTGACGGCCATGACCTCCTGCTTGCCGGTCAGGCCCTGGTCGCGGACGGCCGCCACGATGTCGCCCTTGCAGACGCCGTTGCAGTCGCAGACCTGCGCCTCGTCGGGGAGGTCCTCGGGCCCCGCCTGCGCCGACTCGGCGAGGCGGGCGAGCGGATCCTCGATCGTCTCGTTCGCGCGGATGGCCTCGAGCAGGCCCTCGGTGCCGCGCGTGTTGCCGAGCAGAATCGCCCCGCAGGCACGCCCGCCGCGGGTGGCGAGCTTGCGGTAGGTGCGGGTCGCGGGGTCGAGCGTCGACGCGCCGCCGTCGCCCTCGACGTTGCCGACCGCGACGAGGTCGACCTCCGCGACCTTGAGCTTGGTCCAAGGCACCGACCCTGTGTAGTCCTCGCCCTCGCGGCCGAGCAGCGTGTCCGCGGCGACCTTCACCTGCTCGTAGATCGGGGCGACGATCCCGTAGACGGTGCCGCGATGCTCGGCGCACTCGCCGACGGCCACGATCGCGTCCTCGGAGGTGTTCATGCGGTCGTCGACGATCACGCCCCGGTTGCAGTCGATGCCGGCCAGGTCGGCGAGCGTAACCTCGGGCCGGATGCCGACGCTCACGACCACGAGCTCGGCGCGCAACTCGTCGCCGCCCGCGAAGCGCAGGCCCTCGACGCGCCCATTGCCGAAGATCTCCTCGGTCTGGCGCTCGAGCTGCACGTCGATGCCGAGCTCCTCCATCGCGGGCGCGAGCAGGCTCGCGGCGCTCTGGTCGAGCTGGCGCTCCATCAGCCGGTCCATCAGGTGCACCACCGTCACCGGGCAGCCACGCGCCTGGATGCCGCGGGCCGCCTCGAGGCCCAGGAGACCGCCGCCGATCACCGCCGCGTGGTCGGCGGACTCCGCCGCCGCCGCGATCGCGCTGGTGTCGGAGGGGCAGCGGTACGGGATGACGCCGCCGGTGTCGATGCCGGGGATCGGCGGCATCAGCGGCTGCGAGCCGGTGGCCAGGGCAAGGGCGCGGTAGGTCATGCCCGAGCCGCTCTAGAACTCGATCTGGCGCTCGACGGTGTCGATGCTCTGCACCCGGTTGCCGAGCCGCAGCTCGATGCTCTGGTCGGCGTACCACTCGTCCGGGCGCAGGCGCAGGCCATCGAGGCCCTCGTCGCCGACCAGCAGCTCGGCGAGGTTGACCCGGTCGTAGGGGGGGTGCGCCTCGGCGGAGACGAGCACAATCGGCACGTCTGGGTCGCGCTCGCGCAGGACCTCGCACAGCGTCTGCCCGGCGATGCCCCCGCCGATGACGACGATCGGCTCGCCGCCGCCCGTCTCGCCCGTCCGTATCTGACCGTTGCTCGGCATGCCTACTCGATCGTGGCGGGCTCGGGTTTCTGGCCGTTGACCTGCGTGTTACGACTCGATGAATGACCGGCGAGCAGCTCCTCGACCTCGCCCGCGCATGAGCCGCAACCCGTACTGGCCCCCGTGGCGCCGGCCACCTCGGCCAGCGTGGCGAGCCCTTCGCCTCGGATCGCGCCCAGCACCTCGCCGCGCGTCTTGCGGTTGCAGGAGCAGAGGATGCTCTCTTCGCCGGGGGGCTCGCCGGCGCCCTGCTCGCCCGCCGCCTCCGGGGCGATCACCCCCGGCGGCACATCGGCACCGGTCCGCAGCAGCTCGGTCAGCGCCCGCGAGCTGCCGGCGTCGCCCACGACCATGGCGCCCACCAGCCGCCGGCCCTCCAGCACGAGCTTGCGGTAGACGCCGCCGGCGCTGTCGTAATAGAGCAGCTCGTCCTGATCGCAGTCGGCTCCGGCCGGACCGCCGGTGAACAGATCGACGCCGGCGATCTTCAGGGTCGTGGCGGTGGCGGCGCCCGCGAAGCCGCCGGGGTCCCCGACCACCGCTGCGCCGGCTGCCCGCGTCTGCTCTTCGAGCGGCGCCCACCGCCCGTAGACCTCACCCCGGTGCTCAGCGCACTCGCCGAAGGCCCAGACGTCGGGGGCTTCGGTTCGCAACTCATCGTCGACCAAG
>JBPCPD010000130.1:0-12604 GCA_050999535.1 Thermoleophilaceae bacterium | reverse complement strand
ACCCCGAAGAGGCCGTAGACCAGGATCAGTGCGCTCGAGTCGAACGGGCGCAGCAGCGCCCCGAGCTGGGTCAGCGCCCTGCTCCGCAGCGAGGGCGTCGACCAGCGCTGGGGCACGTGCGCAGGCTGGCCGCCGATCGCGTGCACACCAGCGGCGCCCGACTCGCCGCGGACGACGGAGAGCAGCGACGGGTCGAGGCATGGCCCCGCGAAGGCGGGCGCGACGATGTCGGCCATCGAGAGGACGTGGACGTTGTCGACGGTGTCGCGCAGATGTGCGGCGACGTCACGGTCGAAGATCGTCACCAGCAGCTCGATGCCGGGCCGGATGTGTTCCACGACGAGCGCGTACCGCAGCGAAAGGTGGTCGTGGCGGGAGATCACGACGACGTGGTCCACGCGCTCGTCGAGCGCCTCGCGGATCTCGCGGTCGGGCGGCGCGTCGAGCCGCCGGACGGTGCCGCCGCCCGCCTCGAGCGCTCGCGCCGTGGCCTCGGCCAGCAGTCCGCGACCGATCAGCAGGAAGCAGTGGGTTGGCGTCGGCCCGGCCATGGCGGAAGCTTCTCACGGCCGGCGGCGGCGCGGGCGGGGCTCGTTCGCGCCTTCGGCCAGGCGCGTACTTCGAGGGGTCTGGACCGGGTAGGGTCGGACTCACCCAACAGGTCGGACAGATGCCCGTGGTTTCACATGAGTAGCTTCTCCAACCCCCTCGTGGTCGTGCCACTTGCTGATGGAAGGTCGTGGGTCGTGGTGTGCGGCGACTTCGAGTACGCGCCTGCCGACGGCAGCGAGGCCATCCGCGTTCCGCAGTGGATGATCACCGACTTCGCGTCAACGCCGCGGCCGCTCTGGTCGCTCATGGGCGGCCCCTGGGGCAAGCACGGCAACGCCGCCGTCATCCACGACTGCGGCTACTGGCAGCAGGATCGCTCCAGGGCCGCGTGCGATCGGCTCTTCCTCGACGGCATGCGAGAGCTCGGCGTCGCTCGCGCTCGCGCCCGACTGATGTACCTGGCGGTGAAGCTCTTCGGCTGGGGGGCTTGGCGGAAGAACAAGCGCGCCAATGAGCGCTACGGCCACGCCTGGCGCCTGCACACGTCGCTGCGTATCGAGGACCTGCCGGTCCTGAGCGTCACCGCGGAACTGCGAGCGCTTGCGGCCAGAGGCCAGGCTGGGGCGAGACCTTCAGCGCCCCACGACGTGAAGTCCACCCGCCGTTCGCGCACCCCGGGGGCCTGACCCACGCGGGTGATGGCTACGGCGCGATAGCGCCGGGGCGCAGCGGCCGGCCGTCGATCCGAGCATCGAAACGACGCCGGACGGCTCCCTTGCGCCTGCCCAGCTTCAGGGCCCCGGCCGAGATGTAGTCGATGCACGCCGCCCGTCGGGGGGGCAGGACGGGGGTGGTTGTCGAGCCGCTTGACCCTACGAGACGCCTCGCAACGAGTAGGGCAGACTGCGCCGCATGCGACAGCGAGTCAGCGTGATCACCCTCGGCGTGCGCGACCTCGCTCGCGCGCGCCGGTTCTACGAGGCGCTCGGTTGGGAGACCGGCGCGCAACCCGACGATGACGTCTGCTTCTTCCAGGCCCGAGACATGGTGCTCGCGCTCTGGGACCGGGCCAAGCTCGCCGAGGACAGCTGCGTCGAGGACGCGCCGGGGTGGGGCGGGGTGACGCTGGCGCTCAACCTGGGCTCGCGGGAGGAGGTCGACACCGCCACGGCGGAGGCGCGCGCTGCGGGCGCGACGATCGGTCGCGAGCCACACGAGACGTTCTGGGGTGGCTACAGCTCCGTGTTCATCGACCCCGAGGGTCACCCGTGGGAGATCGCCCACAACCCTTTCTGGACGCTTACGCCCGACGGCGGCGTCAGGCTGGGCTGAGGCTAAGACCTACCCCAGCCGCTCATACGCCGGCAGCGTCAGGAACTCCACGAACTCCTCGTCCCCGCTCAGCGCCACCGCCTCGAAGACCTCGCGCGCCTCCTTCGGCCGACCCTCGCGCCCGAACCACTCGTCGTCGCCGATCTCGGCGCGGATCTTCTCCAGCTCCTCGGTCGCGAGCTCGCGGACGAGCTCGGGCGTGACCACGCGGCCGTCGTCGAGCTGTGCCTTGTGGCGGATCCACTGCCACACCTGCCCGCGTGAGATCTCGGCGGTCGCGGCGTCCTCCATCAGGCCGTAGATCGCCGCGGCGCCGTTGCCGCGCAGCCAGCTCGACACGTACTGGATGCCGATGTTGACGTTCGCGCGCAGGCCGGCCTCGGTGATCTCGCCGGGCGTCTGGTCGATCGCCAGCAGGTCCGCCGCCGTAACCGACACGTCGTCGCGCTGCTTTTCGACCTGGTTGTCGCGCTCGCCGAGCACGTTCGAGAACTCCTCCATCGCCGGCGCGACCGAGTCCGGGTGCGCGACCCACGAGCCGTCGAAGCCCGCCGCGGCCTCGCGCTTCTTGTCGGCGCCGACCGCCTCCAGCGCCCGCTGCGCCGCATCCTCGTCACTGCGCGACGGGATCACCGCGCTCATGCCGCCCATCGCGTGGGCTCCGCGCCGGTGGCAGGTCTTGACCAGCAGCTCCGAGTAGGCGTGCATGAAGGGAACGGTCATCGTCACCGCGCCGCGGTCGGGCGTGACGAGCTCCGGCCGGTGACGGAAGCGCTTGATCGCGCTGAAGATGTAGTCCCAGCGGCCGGCGTTGAGCCCCGCCGAGTGCTCGCGCAGCTCGTAGAGGATCTCGTCCATCTCGAACGCCGCCGGCAGCGTCTCGATCAGCACCGTCGCCCGCGCGCTGCCGCGCTCGAGCCCAAGCTCGTCCTCGGCCAGCACGAAGGCGTCGCGCCACATACGCGCCTCGAGGTGCGACTCGAGCTTGGGCAGGTAGAAGAAGGGCCCGCCGCCGCGCTCGAGCAGCGCCGCCGCGTTGTGGTGCATGTAGAGGCCGAAGTCGAACAGCCCGCCCGCGACCGGCTCGCCGTCGACGGTCACGTGGCGCTCGACGAGGTGCCAGCCGCGCGGGCGCACCAGCAGCGTCGCGGTCTGCTCGTGCAGGCGATACTGCTTGCCGCTCTCGTCGTGCTCGAGCGTCCCGCGCACGGCTTCGACGAGGTTCACCTGGCCGCCGACCATGTTCGCCCACGTCGGCGAGTTGGCGTCCTCGAAGTCCGCCATGAAGCCGGTGGCGCCCGAGTTGAGCGCGTTGATGACCATCTTCGCGCCGGTCGGCCCGGTGATCTCGACCCAGCGCCTGCGCAGCGCGGGCGGGGGAGGGGAGACCTGCCAGTCGCCCTCGCGCACCGCGCGCGTCTGCTCGAGGAAGTCGAGCGTGTCGCCGGCGTCGAGCTCGGCCTGGAGCTGCTCGCGGCGGGCGAGCAGCTCGCGGCGCGTCGGCTCGATCGCGCGGTGCAGCTTCGCCACCAGCGCCAGCGCGCCGGCCGTGAGCACCTCGGCGTCGCGCGCGACCGCGGGACCCTCGACCTGCACTCCCTCGACTCCAGCAGCCATCGACTCTCCGTTCCTAGACGTTGCTCGTACGGACGGGGACGCTCCGGCGAGGCGGGGTCATCCGGGCCCGCCGGACACGCTTGGGGTGTGGCGGATTTCGTGTCGCATACAAACGCTTTCTGCCACACCCGGGAGTCAGGCTCGCCCGGAGACCGAGCGCCACAGCAGCTCGACCGGGTGGACGATCTCGAGCTCGTGCCCGAGCGCCTTGGCGTGCGCGGCGATCTGCAGCGCGCAGCCGGGGTTGCCCGCGGCGACCGTGGTCGCGCCTGTGTCTATCAGCGCTTGCGCCTTGCGCTTGCCGAGCTCCGCCGCGGGCTCGGGATTGACGAGGTTGTAGATGCCCGCCGAGCCGCAGCAGATCTCCCAGTCGGCGGGGTCGGCGATCTCGACGCCGGGGAGGCCGCGCAGCAGCGCACGCGGGTGGGAGCGCATGCTCTGTGCGTGGGCGAGGTGGCAGGCGTCGTGGTAGGCGACCGTCAGGTCGAGCCGCCCGCGCGGCGCGCGCGGCTCGTCCTCGGCGAGCAGCTCGGTGACGTCGCAGACCTTGGCGGCGAAGGCCGTGGCGCGGTCGGCCCACTCGGGGTCGTCGCGCAGCGCGTGGCCGTAGTCCTTCATCGCCGAGCCGCAGCCCGCCGAGTTGGTCACGATGCGCTCGTAGCCCTCGAGCCGCTCGATCGTGTCCCGCGCGCGGGCGCGAGCCGGATCGGCCTCGCCGGAGTGCAGCTCCAGCGCGCCGCAGCACTGGGGGTCGCCGGGCGTATGGACGTCCCAGCCCTCGGCGTTGAGCAGCGCGATCGTGGCGGCGTTGACGCGGCTGAAGAACACCCGCGCGACGCAGCCCTGCAGCAGCGCGACGGTGCCACGCGACTCGCCGACCGCCGAGCGCTCGGCGGGGACCGCGACGGGCAGGTCGGCCGGCGGCGAGAGCGCCGCCACCCCCGCCAGGCGCCCGATCGGCAGCCGCGCGCCGAGCTGGTCCAGCCCGGACGCCCTTGCGAGGCGCAGCAACGGCGCCAGCTTGGCCATCCGGCGCGGATGCGGGAACAGCGAGAAGACGAGCTTGCGGAAGAGGCGGTCGGCGGGCTTTCGCTCCCAGTTGCGCTCAATCTGGCCGCGCGTGTCCTCGATCAGCTTTTCGTACTGCACGCCCGAGGGACAGGCGGTCACGCAGGCCATGCAGCCGAGGCAGTTGTCGATGTGGCCGACCAGCGGGGCCGAGAGCTCGGCGCCCTGCTCGTGGCCGGCCTTCATCAGCACGATCCGCCCGCGCGGGGAGTCCACCTCCTCGTCCCAGAGCACGTAGGTCGGGCAGGTCGGAAGACAGAAGCCGCAGTGCACGCAGTCGTCGATCAGCGCCGGCTCGGGTGGGCGCTGATCGTCCCACGCGCCGGCTGCGACGCGGTCGAGGTCGATCGGGCCGTCTGACATCAGACCCCCCTTCCCGGCGACGCCGGAGCGCAGGCCCCGGCGGGGTCGAAGCGCTGCTTGATGCGCCGCATCAGCTCAATCGCCCCCGCGTCGGATGGCTCTCCGTCGCCCGCCGCGGCGCGCAGCCCGGCGGGCGCGTCGAGCAGCACGCACGAGTCGGGCGCCACAGCCCGGCGCAGCTCGGCCACGCCGGCCGCGAGATCGTCTCCGTCTCCGGGCAGCGTCACCCAGGAGATGCCCAGGCCGGCGCGCCCGACGGCGAGGCCACCGAGGCGCTCGGCCCCCGCGAGCACGCGTTCGAGCTCGCCGATCCGCCCGCTGACGCGTACGACCGCGCCGTCAGGCGAGCGCTGGCCCTCGCGCTGGGACGACCACAGGGCGTCGTCGTCGGCCTCGACGCTCGCCTCCAGGCCCGCCTCGCGCAGGTGTCCCGCGGCGTCCTGTGCCGGCTGATCGGCGGCGGCGCCGCCGAAGCGCGCGAGCACCATCCCTTCACCGCCCTCCCAGCGCACGTCGAGCGACTGCAGCTCGATCCGCAGGTGGGCCAGCGTCGAGGCGGCGTCGGAGATGACCTTCGCGTCAGCACAGCGCCCGATCGCCGTGGCCGTGCCGGGAGGAAGTGGGTGCAGACGCAGGGAGACGGTGGCGATCGCACCGAGCGTCCCAAAAGAGCCGGTGAACAGCTTGGCGAGGTCGTAGCCGGCGACGTTCTTGATCACCTTGCCCCCGGTGCGGACCACGGTGCCGTCCGAGAGCGCGAGCCTCGCACCGACGACCAGGTCGCGCGCTCCCATGTAGCGGTGGCGCAGCGGGCCCGAGTCGCCGCTCGCGATGACGCCGCCGACGGTCGCGCCCTCGTCCTCGCCCAGCGGCGGGTCGAGCGCGAGCATCTGCCCGGCATCCGCGAGCCGCGCACTCAGATCCTTGAGGCGCACGCCCGCGTCGACCACCGCCGTCAGGTCGCCCTCGTTGTGCTCGTGGACCCGATCCAGGCCCAAGGTCGAGAGCTCGACGTCGGCCAGGTCGGCGGACGAGGTCCAGGAGCGCTTCGTGTTCCCACCCGCGAAGCGGATGGCCGCCCCCTCCGACGCGGCCGCGCAGAGCGCCTCGGCCAGGGCCTCGACCGACGCCGGTCCCTCGACGGCGGGGGCTGGGGTCCGGGGGCTCAACGACTCACATCCGCTCCGCCAGCCCTGCGGCCTCCAGCGGATGCCGGCGGTAGGGCCCGGGCACCTCGCCACACAGCCGCGGCGTGGGCATGACCTTGCCCGGGTTCGCCCGCCCGTCGGGGTCGAAGGCGCAGCGCAGGCGCTGGAAGGCGGCGAGGTCGGGCTCCTCGAACATCTGGGGCATGTAGCGCTTCTTGTCGACCCCGACGCCGTGCTCGCCGGTGATCGAGCCGCCCTCGTCCACGCACACCTTGACGATCATCCCGGCCAGCTCCTCGGCGCGCTGGGCCTCGCCCTCCTTGGACTCGTCGTAGCAGACCAGCGGATGCAGGTTGCCGTCGCCGGCGTGGAAGACGTTGGCGACCTTGAGGTCGTACTCCCGGGCGAGCGCCTCGATGCGCTCGAGCACCGGCGCCATGCGGGTGCGCGGGATCACCGAGTCCTGGACGTAGTAGTTCGGCGCGATCCGGCCCATCGCGGCGAACGCCGCCTTGCGGGTCTTCCAGATCAACGCACGCTCGGCCTCGTCCTGGGCCACGCGGACCTTCCACGCTCCGCCCTGCTCGCACAGCGAGACGACCTGGTCGAAGCGGGCCTCGCACTCGGCCCGCGAGCCGTCGAGCTCGATCACCAGCGCGGCGCCCGCGTCCTGGGGATAGCCGGCGTGGGTCGCGCCCTCGGCGGCCTGGATCGAGAGGTTGTCCATCATCTCCATCGCGCCGGCCACGATCCCCTCGCGCACGACCTCGGAGACGACCTCCCCGGCTTCGGTGGTCGAGTCGAAGAATGCGACCAGGCAGCGCGTCGTCTCGGGCGAGGGGATGACACGCACGGTGATCGCGGTGGCGATGCCCAGGGTACCCTCCGAGCCGACGAAGGCGCCGAGCACGTCGAGCCCGGGCCCGTCCAGGCCCTTACCGCCGAGCTGGACCGTTTCCCCGTCAGGCAGCACGACCTCGAGGCCGGTCACGTAGTTGGTCGTGAACCCGTACTTGAAGCAGTGCGCGCCGCCGGAGTTCTCGGCCACGTTGCCGCCGATCGAGCAGACGATCTGGCTCGACGGATCGGGCGGGTAGAAGTGGCTCGGACCGACCGCCTCGGAGATCGCGATGTTGGTCACGCCCGGCTCGCAGACCACGCGCTGGTTGGCCAGGTCGACCTCGAGGATGCGGCGCATCCTCGAGACGACGATCAACACGCCGTCCTCGACCGGCATCGCCCCGCCGGAGAGTCCGGAGCCCGCCCCGCGCGCGACGAACGGCACACCGGCGCGGTGGCAGGCGGCCACCACCTGAGCCACCTCGCGGCTGTCGCCGGGTAGGACGACGATGCCCGGCAGGGCCGCGTACTGCAGCAGCCCGTCGGACTCGTAGGTGCGCAGCTGGTGGTGGTGGGTGAGGACGTGCTCGTGGCCGCAGATGCCGCGCAGCTCGTCCGCCAACGGCCCGTCGGCCAGGCTGCGGCTCACGACGGCAGCGCGTTCGGCGGCAGGTACACGAGCGCTCACATCACCAGCGTAGGCTGATCTCGTGCGCACCGTCTACCTCGGCACGAGCGACTTCGCCGCGGTGCTCCTGCGCCGGCTCGCCCAGAGCGCGCACCGGCCCTCGCTCGTGATCACGCGACCCGACCGCCGGAGCGGTCGCGGGCAGCGTGTGAGCAGCCCGCCGGTGGCCGGCGCCGCGCGCGATCTCGGCATCGCGCTCGAGCAGCCCGAGGACGTCAACGACGGTGCCGCCGTGCGGCGCGTCGCCGCCGAGCGCCCGGAGGCCGTGTGCGTCTGCGCGTTCGGCGCGCTGATCCGCGAACCGCTGCTCTCCTCGCACGAGCTGGTCAACGTGCACCCGTCGCTGCTGCCGCGCTGGCGCGGGGCGGCGCCGCTCGAGCGGGCGATCCAGGCCGGCGACCGGAGCACCGGGGTCTCGATCATGCGCCTGGTCGCAGAGCTCGATGCCGGCCCGGTCTACCGCCAGGGCGAGCTGGCGCTCGCGGGCGACGAGGACTGCGCCGCGCTCGCCGCCCGCCTGGCCCCGCTGGCCGCCGACCTGCTGTGCTCGGTGCTCGACGATTGCCCCGAGCCGTGGAAGCAGCCCGCTGCCGGAGTCACCTACGCGGCCAAGGTCGAGCGCTGGGAGCGCGAGCTCGATCCCGCCCGCCCGGTGGCCGAGCTGGCGCGCACCGTGCGCGCGCTGACCCCGCACATCGGCGCCTGGGTCGCGACCCCGGAGGGCGAGCGCCTTGGGGTGCGCCGCGCGCGGGTCGCCGCCGATGCGATCGCGGCCGTGCCCGGCGCGCTGCGGGAAGACGATGGCGCGCTGCTCCTCGGCGCCGCCGACGGCGCGCTCGAGCTGCTCGAGGTCCAGCCGGCCGGCGGGCGGGCCATGGATGCGGGCTCCTACCTGCGCGGTCGGGTCCGGCACTGAGGACACATCCGCGACGACTCCCGCGTCTACCGTGCCGGCCAACGGGCCGCCTTCCAGCGGTACTGGCGTACGGTGATGGCCAGGGCGCGCAGGCCGGTGAAGGCCACGAACGCTCCGACGAGCACCAGGCCGAGCGTGACGAGCCCCGATGCGCCGACGGCGCCCACCACCACCAAGGCGACCCCGAGAATCGCGACCAGGACGCTCGCTGCTCCATCGCGCACGGCGATGCGCACGGCCCCTCTCTTCATCGCGTTACGCTCCACGTTGGGAAAGGGTGGCGGAACTTGAGAGCGATCGCAACCGCGGCTCCCCGACTCTCTGCCCCGAATCGAGGAAGCGATGGCCCCCGGGGGTCCTGTTCAGCCCGTTCACAGTTCGAGAGGAGCGCTCTGCGGGTGACGGACGACCTGGCACGCCTCGATCGCCTCCTCGAGCGGCTCGATCGCATTCTCGACGCCCCGGGCGACGAGGAGGACGCATCGGCGGAGCTGACCTGGCATAGGCTCGGCGTGCTCGAGGCGTCGATGGGGGCGGATGCCCTTCGCGCGATGCTCCGCCGCCAGGGGATGTCTGCCGCCAGCGTGGACGAGGCGCTCGCCATCCTGGCCCGCCGCCGCGGCGTGGTCTGATGGGGGAGGTGACGGCCGGGTCCGACGCTGAGGGCACAATCGTGCGATGAGCGAGCACGAGGTCGACCTCGGCCCCAAGTGTCCCTCGTGCAGCGAGCCGTGGCTGCGCGCCACCAACCTGCCCGGGCGCTACCGCTGCGTGTACTGCCTGCACCGCTTCGAGCTGCGCTCTGACTGCCCCGACTGCGGCGCGCATTCGACGATCGCGCGGATGTCGGACACCGCCAACGTCGCCTGTCGCAACTGCGGCGCGTCGATGCTGCGGCCGATCTGATGCGGCGCGATGAACCGAAACGCCGCTCCCGGGCGAATCACCTCGTGTAATGGCCCGGGGATTCCGCTATGAAGCTCACCGTGGGGACCGGCTCGGACGCGGCCAGGGCTTGAGGAGGCCGCGCTCATGGCACGTGTTGCCGCCGGAGACAGCGGCGAGCCGATGGTCGCCCTCTACCAGCGTTACGGCTCGCCCCTCTACGGCCTGGGCCTGCGGCTGCTCGGCGATCGCGGCATGGCCGAGGAGATGGTCCAGGAGACCTTCGTGCGGCTGTGGCGCAGCGCCGGGCGGCCGAGCGCGCGCGTGTCGAGCGAGAGCTGGCCGCCGATCCCGCTGCCCGCGCGCGCGGACGGCGCACCGACGTCACCTTCCACGCGGCCGTCGACCCGGACAAGTACCCGGTGGTGGCGGTGACCGAGGAGCCCGGCGACGGCGATCCGGGCCCGACGCGCCCGGACGTGCTGCGCTCGCGCGCTGCGGGCTGACGGCTGGGAGGGGAGCGCCGAACGCCCGGCGTTGTCTACGTCGCCGGCCCGTCCGCGGGAAGCAGCACGAAGGCGTCCGCGTCCCCGAGCGGATCGAGGCGGCGGAAGTGCGCCTCGTCGAGCGTCGCGATGCGCGTCGTGCCCAGGTGGGCGGCGAGGGCGACCAGCGACGCGTCGGCGAGCCCGATTCGGATCGGGGCGGCACGCGCTGCGCCGATCGTCGCCGCGAGCGCATCGGCCCACCATCGCACCTCGTACACGCCGTCCTCGAGGTCCGACCACAGCGCATCGAGCGCGGCCGGGCCTGCCCGCCGCGCGAGCACGTAATCGAGCTCGGCGAGCACGAGCGGTGTCGTGACGAGCTGCTCCTCGAGCGTCTCGAGCCATCCCGCGACTCGGGTGTGGCTGCGCTCGGCGGCGTTGAAGTACGCGATGACGACCGACGCGTCGAGGACGATCATCGCTGGCCGAAGCCAAGCTGATCGAGGTGCTCGTCGAAGGCCTCGGCGAGGTCCTCCGGTCCCTCGAACAGCCCGCGGCCGCGAGGCGCCTGACCGGCGGCGCGCGGACGGGCGGCATCCGCGAGCGCGCCCCGCATCAGCTCAGCCTTCGACACGCCCTGCTCGGCCGCCCGGCGCGTCAGGGCTCGGTCGAGGTCGGGGGGGAGGTAGAGGCTCGTCTTCTTCACTCGTCCAAGACCGTACCACCCGTGCGTGCCCTACGTTGTTACAGCCGGCGGTAGCGCCCGTACAGCAGCCCGCCGAGCACGAGCGCCGCGCCGAGGTAGCCGATCTCGACCTGCAGCACGCGGTCGTCGAAGCCCGGCAGCAGCAGGAAGGCGACGTAGCCGGCCGCGGCGGCCAGCCAGCAGGCTGCGGCCCGGGTCGCCTGCCCGCGCGCGAGCAGCGCCTGGTTGAGCGTCGCGGCGGCGAGGTAGAGGCCCATGCCGACCGCGATCAGCACGAGCCCGAGCCGGTCGTAGTCGAACTCGCCGCCGAAGACGATGCCCATCACCGTCGGGCCCGCTGCGAGCATGACGAGCGCGACGGCGCCCGCGAACAGGACGATGGCGAGCAGCGTGACGTTGACGCTGCGCCGGAACGGGTCGGTCTCCCCGCGGGCGCCGAGGCGGGTGAGGTGGGGGAGGATCGAGGTTTGGACCGCCTGGAAGAGCTGCAGCGGCGCGCGCGCGATCAGCAGCACGTTGAAGGTGAACCCGGCGAGCGCCGCGCCCTCGGCGCTCTCGGTCGCCTTGACCAGCAGCGGGCCGGCGTTGAGGAAGGTCTGCTCGGCGAGCATGATCGCCAGCACGGCCACCGCGAAGCCGCTGCCGTGGGCCAGAGTGAACTCCGGCTCCGCCGCGGGCTCGCCGGCCGCGGCCTCGTCGAGCGCGCGTGCCTCCGCGCCCGGGTCGGTCGGCGCGGTCACCGCCGACGTCGCATCGCGAGCAGCCGCTTCGCGCCCGACCCGCCGCAGTCCGAACGGCACGGCCGCCAGCGAGACGATCGGCGCCGCCGCCATGCCGAGCGCGACGATCGCCTGCCCCTCCGCGATCCCGACCGCCACGGCGAGCGCGAAGCAGAACCGCGAGCTGGCCTCGAGCAGCACCAGCCCGCCGTAGGCGCCGAAGCGCCGCGACCCCGCGAGGAACCCGCGCGCGAAGTAGCTGCCCGCGTATGCGAGCACCGTGACCACCAGCACCCAGTAGAGCGTCGACGAGCCGCCGAAAAGGTCGTCCTGCAGCGGCCTGCGCAGCGCCAGCGCGGCGACCGCGAAGGCCACCCCGAGCGCGACCTGGATCGTCGCGGCCACGCGCAGGTGCTCGCGCCCCGACCGCCCGTGGGCGTCGCGCTCGGCGATCGTCCGCGAGAGCAGCTGCTCGACCGGCCGGTAGAGGACCGATACCGTGATGAAGACGGCCGACCACAGCAGCGTGATCGAGCCGTAGTCGGCCTCACTCAGGCTGTACGAGGCGAGCGAGAAGTAGGCGTAGGTGACGAGGCCGGTCGTCCCTATCCCCGCCGAGAGGATCGCGGCGCCGCGGCCGTAGCCCCCGCCGCCGGGATCCGAGCTCAACGCCCGGTGCGCACGAGCAGCATCGTCCACGGGAACGGCGAGCGTGCCACCTCGACAGTCCCGTGGCGCTCGAGCAGCGCCACGAACGAGCGCTTGGACCAGTGGTTGAGGTGCCCGGGCGTGTTGCCGAGCGCGCCCCAGTAGGCGCCGCGCGCGACGTTCAGCCCGCGCCACAGCGGCTCCCGTGGGACCGAGACGATCAGGAAGCGCTGCGCCACGCGCGCCATCTCGGCGACCGTCGCCTCGGGATCCGGAACGTGCTCGAGCACCTCGATCGCCGTGGCGACGTCGAACTCGTCCGCGGCGAAGGACAGCCGGGTCGCCTCCTCGACGCGGTAGGAGAGGTTCGCGCGCGCGCGCTTGTCCCACTCGGCACGCAGCTTAGGATCGTCGAGGTCGATCCCGACGATCGGGCGCTCGCCCAGGCGCTGCGCCCACTCCTGGGTCAGCACGCCCTCCCCGCAGCCGACGTCGAGGACCGACCGCGGCTGCGCGCGCGCCCACAGCTCGTCGAGCGCGCGCTCGAAGCCGCCTATCAGCCGCCGGACGACGGGGTTGGTCGAGCCGTACTTGTCGAAGGTGTTGCCCGTCGGGGCGCTGCCGGGATCGGTGG
>JBPCPD010000064.1:0-8302 GCA_050999535.1 Thermoleophilaceae bacterium | reverse complement strand
TGGGAGGTCGTCAAGGCCGAGATGCTCGACAGGTTCGGCGGCGTGGACCACCTCGATCCTTGAGGCGCTTCCTCTACGACACGAACGTGTTCGTCTACGCGCTCGGGCGAAAGCACCCGCTGCGCGACCCGTGTCAAGCGATCCTCAGCCGGGTAGCCGACGGCGAGCTGCGCGGCGAGGCCAGCGCCGACCTCATCCAAGAGTTCGCCCACCAGCGATACCGCCAGACCGGCGACCGAGTCACCGCCTGCCAGTCCGCGCGGCAGGTCGCGCAGGCATGCGTGCTGCACCCGCTGGAGCCGGCCGACGTCCTGCGCGGGCTCGAGCTGTTCGAGCGCCACCCAAGCCTGAACGGACGCGACGCGTCGTTCGCGGCGGTCGCTCTGGGCAGGGGCATCGACGCCATCCTCACCGCGGATCGGGCCTTCGACGGTGTGCCGGGACTCGAGCGCATCGATCCATCCGACTCTGCGCGCGTCGCGGGGCTCGCACGGTGAGCCAGGTCGGGTATCCGCTTGGCTCATATCGGGCCCGTGACCCTGCTGCGCCCCCCTCAACCCCCCAGGCCGAGCAGGTGCTCCAGCCCCACCACCGGCGAGCGCTCGAGCCCACCGACGCGCCGCACCGCCAGCAGCACGCCGGGCATGAACGACTCGCGCGCGATCGAGTCGTGGCGGATCGTCAGCGTCTGGCCGAGGCCGCCGAAGATGACCTCCTGATGGGCGACGAGGCCCGGCAGGCGAACCGAGTGGATCGGCTCGTGGACGTTGCCCCCGGCCTCCTCGACCACACGCGCGGTGTGCGACGCGGTGCCCGACGGGGCGTCGCGCTTGCCGTCGTGGTGCAGTTCGACGATCTCGCACTCGGGCATGTGCGGCGCCGCCATGCGCGCCGCCGCGGTCATCAGGACCGCGCCGATCGCGAAGTTCGGGGCGAAGAAGAGGTTTGCCGAGCCGACGCCCTCCAGCGATGAGAAGTCGGCGCCGCTGGTGCCCACGACGCAGTGCACCCCCGCCTCGAGGCAGGCGCGCGCGTTGGCGAGCGCCGTGTCGGGCTGCGAGAAGTCCACCACGACCTCCGCCTCGCCGAGGATCTCCTCCAACGCGACGCCGAGCGCGGGGTCCGCGCGGCCGACCAGCTCCATGTCCTGCGCGGCTTCGACCGCCCGGCAGACGGTCTCCCCCATGCGCCCCGCGGCGCCGGAGACCGCGACGGCGATCACCCCGCGCGCTGGGCCAGGGCCGGGTTGACCGGCTCGAGCGCCGCGTGGAACACGTCCTCGCTGGCGCCGACCCCGGCGGCCGACATGCGCATGGGGTCGAACAGCTCGCGCGCGAGCGCGTGCACGTCCTCCAGGGTCACCGCGTCGATGCGCGCGAGGATCTCGTCGAGCGTCAGGATCGGCACCCCCATCAAGATCGAGCTTCCCAGGCGGTTCATCCGCGCCGAGGTCGACTCCATCGAGAGCGTCGTGCGCCCCTTGACGTTCTCGCGGGCACGGTCGAGCTCCTCGACGGTGACTCCGTCCTGGACCAGCTTGGCCAGCTCGGCTCCGATCACCCCGAGCGCCTCGGCGACGTTGTCGGGGCGCGTGCCGACGTAGACCCCGACCTGCCCGGAGTCGGCGTACTGGCTCGCGTAGGAGAAGACCGCGTAGGCGAGCCCGCGCTGCTCGCGCACCTGCTGGAACAGACGTGAGGAGGTCGAGCCGCCGAGGATCGTGTCGAGCACCCGCAGCGTGAAGCGCCGCTCGTCCCCGCGGGCGAGGCCCGGGCCGCCGAGGCAGAGGTGGTACTGCTCGGTCTCCTTGGTGTGGAAGCGTGCGAACGGGCCCTCGAAGCTGGGCGCGGCACCGAGACCCCGAGCCGCGCCGTTGGCCGACCCGGCGCTCAGCGCGACGTCGGCGAGGGCGACGATGCGGTCGTGGTCGACGCTGCCGGCGGCCGCGACGACGACGTTGTCGCCCGCGTACCGCGAGTCGTGGTAGGCGGCGATTTCGGGGATCGGCACCGAGGCGATGACCTCGGCGCGGCCGATTATCGGGCGCCCGAGCGGGTGGTCGCCGTGCACCGCGGTCGCGAGCACGTCGTGGACCTTGTCCGAAGGCTCGTCCTCGTACATAGCGATCTCCTCGATCACGACCTGGCGCTCGGCGTCGATGTCGGGATAGGTCGGGCGCAGCACCATGTCCGACAGCACGTCGAAGGCGCGGTCGAGGTGGCGGTCGAGGAAGCGCGAGTAGACCGAGGTCGTCTCCTTGCCGGTGCCGGCGTTGACCTCGGCGCCCATCGCGTCGAAGGTCTCGTCGATCTCGAGCGAGCTGAAGCGCTTGGTGCCCTTGAACAGCAGGTGCTCGAGAAAGTGCGAGAGCCCCGCCTGGGCGGGGCTCTCGTCACGGCTGCCGCTGCGGATCCAGATGCCGAGCGCGATCGAGCGTACCGAGTCGACGTGCTCGGTCACGACCCTGACGCCGGAGTCGAGCTTGGTGATGTGGTGGGTGGCGGTCACGATCGTCGCCTGGTCGCGGGCACCGGTCGCGGGGAGCTAGCGCCGCTCTCGCCGCGGCCCGCCGTTGCCCCGGCCACCGCGGTCACGACCTCCGCCGCCACCGCCGGGACCCTTGTCGCCGGTCCCCACCGAGGCGAGCTCCTCGGACGTCTTGCCGGAGATGTCGGGATCGGCCGCCAGGCGCAGCCCGACGCGCCCGCGCTCCTTGTCGACCTCGACCACGCGCACCTCGATCTCTTCGCCGCGGTTGAGCACGTCCTCGACGGTGTCGACGCGCTCGCCGGGCTTGACGTTGCTGATGTGCAGCAGGCCGTCGTTGCCCTTGGAGAGCTCGACGAAGGCGCCGAAGGTCGTCGTCTTGACGACCTTGCCGGTGAACTCGTCACCGACCTCGACCTCCTTGGTCATCGACCGGATGCGCTCGACCAGGGCGTCGCCCTGCTCGCCGCTGACCGCGAAGACGCGCACGGTGCCGTCGTCGTCGATGTCGATCTGGGCCTCGAACTCCTCCGACAGCGCACGGATGGTCTCGCCGCCCTTGCCGATGATCATGCCGATCTTCTCGGTATCGATCGAGACCTGGCCGATGCTCGGGGCGTGTCGCGAGAGCTCCGGGCGCGGTCCCTCGATCGCCTCGGCCATCTTGCCGAGGATGTGGGTGCGTCCCTCCTTGGCCTGCGAGAGCGCGTCGCCCAGGATGTCGAACGTGACGCCGGTGATCTTGATGTCCATCTGCAGGGCGGTGATGCCCTTCGACGTCCCGGCCACCTTGAAGTCCATGTCGCCCAGGTGGTCCTCCACGCCGGCGATGTCGGAGAGCACGATGTAGTCCTCACCCTCCTTGATCAGGCCCATCGCGATGCCCGCGACCGGGCTGGCGATCTGCACGCCGGCATCCATCAGGGCCAGCGAGGAACCGCAGACCGAGGCCATCGAGGACGAGCCGTTGGACTCGAGGATGTCCGACACGACGCGAATCGTGTACGGGAACTCCTCCGGGTCTGGAACGACCGGCACGAGCGCCCGCTCGGCGAGCGCCCCGTGGCCGATGTCGCGGCGCTTGGGTCCGCGCATGAAGCCGGCCTCGCCGACCGAGAACGGCGGGAAGTTGTAGTGGTGGAAGTAGCGCTTGGTCTTCTCCAGGCCGAGCGTGTCGAGACGCATCTCGTCACGCGTGGTGCCGAGTGCGGCGACCGAGAACGCCTGGGTCTGCCCGCGGGTGAAGACCGCGGAGCCGTGGGTGCGCGGAGCGACCCCGACCTCGATCCAGATGTCGCGGACCTGATCGGCGGCGCGGCCGTCCGGGCGCTTCTTGTCGATGGCGATCCGGCGCCGGATGATGCCCTTCTCGATCTTGTCGAAGGCCATCTGCGCGGCGGCGCGCCTGTCCTTGAAGCCATCGGCCTCGGAGTCGCCGGCGAGCGCCGCGATCGACTCCTCCTCGACGGCCTTGGTGGCGTCTTCGCGCTCGAGCTTGTCCTCGACCTGGGTCGCGGACTCGAGCTTGGAGCCGAACTGCTCCTTGAGCTGCGACAGCACCGACTCGTCGACCTGCGGGACCTCGACCTCGACCTTGGCCTTGCCGGCCTTCTGGGCGAGCTCGCGCTGGGCGGCACAGATCTTCTTGATCTCACCGTGGGCGATGTCGAGCGCGTCGAGGATCTCCGCCTCGGAGATCTCGTTCGCGCCGGCTTCGACCATCAGAATCGCGTCCTCGGAGCCCGACACGACGAGGTCGAGCGGGCTCTGCAGCATCCACTCCTCGTCGGGGTTGACGACGAACGCGCCGTCCTCGTCCTGGCCGATGCGAACGGCGCCGACGGGCATCGGGAACGGGATGTCGGAGACCATCAGGGCGGCGGAGGCGCCGTTCATGGCGAGGATGTCGTAGGGGTTGACGTGGTCGATCGACATCGGGATCGACACGAGCTGGGTCTCGCGACGCCAGCCCTTGGGAAACAGCGGACGCAGCGGGCGGTCGATCATGCGCGCGGTCAGCGTGCCCTTCTCGCCCGCGCGACCCTCGCGCTTGAAGAAGCTGCCGGGGATCTTGCCCGCGGCGTACATGCGTTCCTCGACGTCCACCGTGAGCGGGAGGAAGTCGACGTCGCGGAGGTTTCCGGCCGTCGCGGTGGAGAGCACCATCGTGTCTCCAGCGCTGACGACCACGGAGCCGCTCGCCTGCTTGGCGAGCTTGCCGGTCTCGAAGCTCAGCTCGGTTCCACCGATCTCGAGCGAGACGCGGGATACATCTACTGTCATGTGGTCCTTTCGGTGCCGCCTCCGGTTGGCGGCTCGTTACCTGACTTCTCGGAAGTAGTCTCCGCGGAGGGTAACAGCGCGATGCGGACCCGAGCCGACGGGCACCCTGCGCGCTTGGCGCCGGGCGACCAGCGACCACCACCGCAGTGGATGTCGTTCGAAATCGGGCCGCGCGCGTCAAGCTGTGGTTGCGCCCGGCCCGGCCCCCGCTTCCGCGCGCTATCGGTTCACACCTGGGCGCGCGAGCGCAGCCAGCAGCTCCACCCCCGGCGTCCCCGGATGCGCGACGCCCTCGACGAACAGGGTCGGCGTGGCCGTCACCCCCGCGCGCACCGCGGAGCGGAAGTCGCGCTCTACGCGCTGCGCGACCGCCTCCGAACGGCGGTCTGCCTCGAAGCGCTCGACGTCGAGGCCGAGCGCCTCGCAACGCTGCCACAGGTGCGGATCGTCGATGTGCGCCTGGTCGGCGAGCAGGCTGTCGTGGTACTCCCAGAAGCGGCCCTGCAGCGCGGCGGCCTCGGAGGCGTGGGCAAGCGCACGGGCGCGGGGGTGCTTGGAGACGACGGGGAAGTGGCGAAAGATCCGCCGCAGCGCGAGCGTGCCCAAGAGCGCGTCGCAGCGCGCGCAGAACGCGCACTCGAAGCTCGAGTACTCGATCACCACGCGGCCCTCGCCGCGCACGTGATCGTCCTCGCCGACAGGCGGCGCCGCGGCGCTCGCGAGCCCGCCCGAGGGTGGCTCAGGCAGCTTGCCGGGCGAGCGCGTCAAAGATGAGGTTCGCGCCGGGGATCTCCAGCGGCGAAGGCGCCTCATGGACCCAGACGACCTGGAGGTCGGGGCCGATCATCACCAGCGCCCGCTGGCTGTGGCCGCGCCCGTCGATGTAGACCCCGTAGGCCTGGGCGACCTCGCCCTTGGGGTTGAAGTCGGCCAGCAGCGGGATCGACAGGCCGAGCTGAGCCTGGAAGGCCTTGTGCGCGAAGGCGGAGTCGACGGAGATGCCGTAGAGCTTGACGCCCTGGCCCTCGAGCTCGGGCAGCACCTCCTGGTAGACGTTCAACTGGTCGGTGCAGACCGGGCTGAAATCGAGCGGGTAGAACACGAGCACGCTCGTCTGGCCCGCGAGGCCCGTCAGCGAGACCTCGTTGCCGTCCTGGTCGGGAAGGTTGAACTCGGGCGCCCGGGTGCCCGGCTCGATCATCGGCGCAGCCCCAGCTCCTTGATCAGTGCGCGGTAGCGGTCGAGGTCGGTGCGCTGGAGGTAGCCGAGCAGGCGGCGGCGCTTGCCGACGAGCATCAGCAGGCCGCGGCGCGAGTGATGGTCCTTGCGGTGGCTGCGCAGGTGCTCGTTGAGATCGTTGATGCGTGCGGTCAGCAGCGCGACCTGCACCTCGGCGGACCCGGTGTCCCCGGCGGCGCGGCCGTGCTTGTCGACGATCTCGCGCTTGGCTTCGACAGTGAGCGTCATGCGGCGGGGAAAGCTAGCAGCACGAACGCGGCGGTCGCCGGTCGCTCGGCGGCGGCTGCCGCGAGCGTTCGCAGATCGCCTGCGCCCGGGCCACGTCCTCGCTCATCTGCTCCATCAGCGCCTCGGCCGACTCGAAGCGACGCTCGCCGCGCATCCGCTCGAGGAAGGCGATCCGCAGCGTCTGGCCGTAGATGTCCCCGTCGAAGCCGATCAGATGGGGCTCGACCAGCAACCCGCGGCCGGTCTCGAAGGTCGGGCGCACGCCGACGTTGATCGCCGCCGGAAAGCCCGAAGCAGCCGGCTCGGCCGGCTGCGCAGCGAGCGGGTTCACGTGGGCCCAGCCGGCGTAGACGCCGTGGCCGGGCGCGACCAGCCGGTCGTCGGGAACGACGTTGGCGGTCGGCATGCCGAGCTCGCGGCCTCGCCTGTCACCGTGGACGACCTCGCCCTCGAGCATGAATGGGGCACCGAGGAAGGTCGCCGCCTTGTCGACCTCGCCGGCGGCGACGAGCCCGCGGATCTGGCTCGACGAGACCGCCTCCCCGGCGACCTCGACCAGCGCGACCACGCGCGTGGCGAACTCGCTGCGCGCGCTCAGCGACTCCGGGGTGCCGCCGGCGCCGTGACCGAAGCGGAAGTTCTCTCCCACCGAGATCGCGGTTGCGCCGAGCCGGTCGAGCAGCACGTCGGCGATGAAGTGCTCGGCGCTCAGCGCCGCGAAGCTCGTGTCGAAGGAGATCACCACGAGCTCCTCGACGCCGAGCCCGGCGATCAGGTCGCGCTTGATCGCGAACGGCATCACGAGCCTGGGCGTGGCCTCCGGGCGGATGACCGACATCGGGTGCGGATCGAAGGTGAGCACCGTGTCGTTGCCGCGGATCACCTCGCGGTGGCCGACGTGCAGGCCGTCGAAGGTGCCGATCGCGACGCGTCGCCCGCTGCCGGGGTGGCGCGACTCGGCGCCCGGGGCGAGGTCGCTGAGGTTCGTGACCTTCACCGCGCCAACACTACGACGGGCGCCAGCTCGTGGCCGCGCGGCTCGGCGAGCGCGATCAGCGCCCCGGCGTGGGTGAGCCGCACGGCGACCGCCGGCTCTTCGCCGCCGGATCGCTCGCGGCATACGGGATCGATCCGCCGCGCGACGCGCCGTCCGTGCGCCACGGCGCGGGCCTCGTCGGCGTCCAGCGTGCGCTCGGGGAGGAACGCGAGCGCCTCGGACATGGGCACGATCCGGTCCGGGTCGGCATCGGCGAGGTCGAAGGACCCGACCGCAGTGCGCTGCAGAGCCTCGCAGTAGGCGTCGTCGAGCGCGCTCACGAGCTGGCGCACGTAGGTGCCCGAGGAGACCTCGAGCTCGAAGGCGGCGCGCTCGCCGTCGTGCCACAGCAGGGCGGCGCGGTGGACGGTCACCGGTCGCGGCTCGCCCTCGACGGGGTCGCCGCGGCGCGCGCGCTCGTAGAGGCGCTCACCGCCGACCCTGACAGCCGAGTACGCCGGCGGACGCTGCATCGTCTGCCCGACGGCAACCGCGAGCTCGGCGGGCATGCGCCCGGTCCGTTCGAGCACGCCGTCGCGATCGCCGGTGTCCGAGCGCCACCCCAGCCGAGCGACGGCACGGTAGGTCTTCGGAAGGCCGAGCAGGTACCGCTGCGTCCGTGTGGCGCGCCCGACGAGCACCAGCAGCAGGCCGGTCGCGAACGGATCGAGCGTGCCCGCGTGGCCGACCTTGGTGCGCCGGGGCAGCGTCCGGCGCAACCGGGCGACGACGTCGTGGGAGGTGACGCCCGCCGGCTTGTCGACCAGGATCACGCCCGGCTCGACCTCGGGCCGCGCGGCGGGCACGGCGCTCAGGGGCGCAGCTGAGCGCTGACCTGCTCGCGCAGGCTCGTGACGAGCTCGTCCTGACCGAGGCCCGTCGAGAAGCCCGCGGCCTGGCGGTGGCCGCCGCCGCCGAAGGCGCGCGCAAGCAGCGAGACGTCGACGCCGCCGTCGGTCGTGCGCAGGCTGACCTTGCTCCTCCCTGTGTGATCGGGACAGAGCAGCTCGCGCGCGAGCGCCGCGACCT
>JBPCPD010000240.1:0-4557 GCA_050999535.1 Thermoleophilaceae bacterium | reverse complement strand
GGTTGACGCCCGCCGCGCGCGCGGCGATCAGCACCGAGTCGGGGCCGACCTCTGGGTCGGGGAGGTCGTGCATGGTCATCTGCTCGGGGCCGCCGAAGCGGTCGATGGCTATCGCTTTCATGGCTCTGAGCCTAGGCGGCCGCGCGCGCGGGCGCGACCGCGCGGCACGGCGACGCCGCGGAGGGCTGAGCGCCATCGAGGCGGAGGGCTGGGCGGCAGATCGCCGCGGAGGCCTGAGCGGCAGATCATCACCAAGAAGCCGCGCGGCCTGGTGCTCGTGACCGGCCCGACGGGCTCGGGCAAGTCGACGACGCTCGCGGCGATGATCGACCTGATCAACGCCGAGCGCCACGAGCACATCATGACCGTGGAGGACCCGATCGAGTTCCTCCACCGCCACAAGAGCTGCATCATCAACCAGCGCGAGGTCGGCGCCGACGCCAAGACCTTCGCGCTCGCGCTCAAGGCCGCCCTGCGCCAGGACCCCGACGTGATCCTCGTCGGCGAGATGCGCGACCTCGACACGATCTCGACGGCCCTGACCGCCGCCGAGACCGGCCACCTGGTCTTCGCGACCCTGCACACAGGACACCGCCCAGACCGTCGACCGCATCGTCGATGTCTTCCCGCCCGAGCAGCAGCATCAGGTGCGCACGCAGCTCTCGGTCGGCCTGGAGGGCATCGTCACCCAGCAGCTGCTGCCCACTAGCGACGGCGCCGGGCGGGTCTGCGCCGTGGAGGTGCTCGTGCCCACGCCGGCCGTGCGCAACCTGATCCGCGAGGGCAAGACCCACCAGATCTACTCGACGCTGCAGACCGGCGGCAGCCACGGCATGCAGACGATGGACGCCTCGCTCGCCGACCTCGTGCGCCGTAGCAAGATCACCCGCGAGCTCGCGGAGGCACGCTCGTCCTCACCGGAGGAGCTGCGGCGCCTGATGGGCGCCGTGGTCGCAGCCTGATGGCCATCTTCGTCTTCAAGGCGCTCGACCTCGCCGGCGTCTCCACACGCGGCGAGATCGACGCCGAGACTAAGCAGGTCGTCGCCGCGCAGCTGCGCGCCAAGGGCCTGATCGGCACCGACATCGACGAGCAGAAGCCCGCCAGCGCCGGTGACCTGCTCGCCAACTTCCGCAAGGTCAAGCCGGCCGAGCTGACGATCGCCTCGCGCCAGCTCGCGACGATGATCTCGTCGGGGATGTCGCTGTTGCGCACGCTCTACGTGATCGAGGCGCAGACCGAGAGCGAGCTGCTCAAGGAGACGTGGGTCCAGGTGCGCAAGGACGTCGAGGCCGGCCTGTCGTTCTCCGACGCGCTCGCTCGCCACCCCGCCGTCTTCAACGACCTCTACATCGCGATGGTCGCCGCGGGCGAGACGGGCGGCATCCTCGAGAGCACGCTGATCAGGGTCGCCGACCAGCTCGAGAAGGACGACGCGCTGCGGCGCCAGATCAAGGCGGCGATGGTCTACTCGTCGCTGATCGGCGGCTTCGCGCTGCTCGTGCTGATCGCGCTCGTGGCGTTCCTGGTGCCGGTCTTCGAGGACGTCTTCAAGGACTTCGGCGGCGAGCTGCCGGCGATCACCAAGTTCACGGTGATGCTCTCGCACCTGGTCACCGACCGCTGGTACCTGCTGATCGCCGTCACCGTCGGGTCGATCTACGCCTTCCGCAGGTGGAAGAAGAGCGAGCGGGGCCGGCGCCAGTGGGACAGGGCCAAGCTCAAGGCGCCGATGAAGATCGGCGGCATCGTCCAGAAGGTCGCGCTCGCGCGCTTCTCGCGCACGTCCTCGAGCCTCAGCGCCGCGGGCGTGCCGATGCTGCAGGCGATCGACATCACCGGGCGCACCTCGGGCAACAAGGTGATCGAGGAGGCGATGGTCGAGGTCCGCGAGTCGGTCATGGGCGGCGGCTCGCTGGTCGAGCCGATGACCAGGGCGCCCGAGGCCTTCCCCGTGCTGGTCACCCAGATGATCGGCGTCGGCGAGGAGACCGGCGCGATCGAGACGATGCTCAGCAAGGTCGCCGACTTCTACGAGGACGAGGTCGCCGCGGCGGTCAAGGCGCTGACGTCGATCCTCGAGCCCGTGATGATCATCGTCGTCGGCCTGATCGTCGGCTTCGTCGTGATCTCGATGTACCTGCCGATGTTCAAGGTCTACGACTCGATCGGGTAGGGCGGGGCCGGCCTTCCTGGGCTGCGCGCCGGGTCAGGCTCGCTGATGCCTTCGCGGTGTCGTTACGGTGCCGGAGGGTTCGGTCAGCTCGGCGCCAGCACCGCCAGACCGTGGTGCTCGACGCCACGAGCCAGCCGGGCGTCGTAGGTCATCACGGCGTCGAGGGCGTCGGCCATGCGCACGCAGGTCGCCAGGTGGATCGCGTCGAGCGTGGCGATCTCCCGTGGCTCGATTGTCTCGGCGCCGGCCAGCGTCACCGCGTCGAGCGGGACGAGAGCCACCCCGGCCAGGAGCTCCTCCGCGGCGGCGAGCACGCCGTGGCGCAGCGCGAGTCGGCGCAGCTCGACGCGCAGGAGCCCGCTCGAGACGCGGCGGGAGAACGCGCCCAGGCCGCTCAGGACCTCGGCGGCGCCGGGTTCGCCCAGCAGCACCCTTCCCAGGGCGCTCGTGTCGAGGTAGACCGTCGCCACCGGCGCTCAGGCGCGCTCGCGGCGGCTCTCGGCAAGGAAGGCGTCGGTGGTCCCGGCGGGAGCCCCGGCGGGCGGGAGCCGCGCGGCCACGTCCTCGAGCGACTCGGTCGGCACGGTCACCCCGAAGCGCGTGACGAGGTCGTCGTAGGCCTCGGTGTCGGTGCCGCGGGGCACGAGCGCGGCGACGTCGCGGCCGTGCTCGGTGACGGTCAGGGTCTCGCCGTCCTTGACGCGTGCGAGGTACCTGCTCAGGTTCTGTCGCAGCTCGCGAACGCCGACCGAGTCGAACATTGTGCGTCACAGCGTAGCACAATTGAGAGGGCATCCGCCACCTCGTCGAAGGTGAGACCAGGCGGTCGCGATGACACCCTTGTCAACGCATACGTTCTCGTCTACGATAGCGTCGTGGCAGCGACTACGACACTGCGTGTTCGGCCCGATACCCGCGATCGACTGAACCGGCTCGCTCGAGAGGACGACGTGAGCGCCCCTGAGCTGATCGACCAGCTGGTGGAGAAGGAGGAAGAGGATCGCCGGCTCGCCGCGATGAACGCCGACTTCGAGCGGCTGCGCGACGACGAGCATGCGTGGGCCGACTTCAAGACCGAGACGGCCGAGTGGGACACGACCAGCTCTGACGCGGCCGGTAGCGCTTGAGCGTTCCCGGGGCAGGGCAAGGCGAGATCTGGGAGTGCCAGCTCGACCCGATCGAAGGGCACGAGCAGGCGGGCCGGCGCCCCTGTCTGGTCATCTCCGTCGATCACTTCGGCAAGGGCGCCGCCGACCTGAGCATCGTCGTCCCGATCACACGGACCAACCGCACGTCGTTCGAGCTTCGGCTGGATCCGCCCGAAGGAGGTCTGACCAGCGTCTCCTACGCGCTGCCCTACCAGGTGCGCACGATCAGTCGCACACGACTGATCAGCCGCTGGGGCGTCGTCAAGGACGACACGCTGAGAGAGATCATCAAGTGCGTTCGCATCTTGATCCGGCCGCCCGACCGCTAGCTCCGAAGGCCCGCTCGACCGTCCCGCTCAGGCGCCCCGACCAGGTGGCACGGAGTCCGCTCCCTTACGGCGCGATCCACCGCTCGCTGTCGGCGATTCCGCCAGGGTTCGCACGCATGATCGCTTCGATCGCCGCGGCGATGGACGGGGCGGCGGCTCTGGTGCGCGAGTGGCGAGCCGGAAGCAGGATCAGCCCCCCATGACCGGCGCCCCGAGCCAGTCGCTCGGCCGCGACGGGGCGGAAGTGCTTGAGGTTGTTGGTCACGAGCGCCCGTTGCTCCGCTGCCGCGACGTCCATCAACTGCTCGTCGGGGCGGGCGACGAGGCCGGATCGCTCCTGGACCGCCTGCGCATCCAGGTCTCGCTCGCGCAGGAGGCGGGCGATCTCCCTCGAGAGCTGCTCGTCGAGCAGGCACCTCAAGGGCGCAGCGCTCGCTGCGCGGCCTGCCAGGCGGCGTAGCCGCGCTCCCACTCCTCTTCGTTCTGGACGATCTCGCGGTCGATCTCCTCGCCGTACTCGCCGTAGTAGAGCAACGCCGCTTCGACGAGGCCCGGCGAGATCTCGAGGTAGTCGGCTGCTGCCCCCGGATCGTCGTGGTTGTCACGCACGGTGGCGATGACTTCCCAGACCTCGAGCCCGGTACCGATGAGCGTGGCGCGGCGACCGCTCGCACCGGCGAGGAAATGGACGAGGGGGTGGTCGTCGTGGCGCAGGCCCTCCTCGACGTAGCGCTGCGCAAGCGTCCGCGGCGCCGAGCCGCTGCGGTCAGCCCGCCGGCGGATCCGGGCGGTGGTGCCCGAGGGCAGGCGCAGCGTGAAGTGGTCCGACATGTGGCACAGCGTAACACCGTGGTCCCGTCGGCGAGAGCTCCAGACGTCGCTGAGCGGGACGGCGGCCAGCCCG
>JBPCPD010000227.1:0-2728 GCA_050999535.1 Thermoleophilaceae bacterium | reverse complement strand
GGCGCAGGCCGCCGCGCTCGCCGAGGCGGCCCTGCGCGACACGCTCGCGGCGGTCGCGGCCACGCCGTGTGCCCGGCGCGTGCTCGCGCTGGAGGGCGAGCCGGGGCCGTGGCTGCCGCCGGGCTTCGACGTCATCGCCCAGCGCGGGACGAGGCTCGCGGAAAGACTCGCCGCGGCGTTCGAGGACACCGGCGGGCCGGCGCTCCTGGTGGCGATGGACACGCCTCAGCTGACGCCCGCGCTGCTGGAGGCGGGGCTCGCGCAGCTCGCCGCCCCCGGCGTCGGCGCCGTGCTCGGGGCGACCCCCGACGCCGGCTACTGGGCCATCGGGCTGCGCCGGCCCGACCGGGCGCTCTTCGCCGGCGTGCCGATGTCGAGCCGGCTCACGCTCTCCACTCAGCGCGAGCGGCTGCAAGTGCTCGGCCTGCGCGTCGCAGAGCTGCCGCTGCTGACCGACGTCGACACGGTCGCCGCGGCCCGTCTGGTCGCGCGCTCGGCGCCCGACTCGCGCTTCGCCGCCGCGCTGCGCGCGTCAGGCCACGCGGCCGATGAGGACGAGCCCGTGGCCGAAGCCGCCGCTTGAGCGCGGCTCCAGGGCCCAGATCGAGCGCGCGAGCGCCGTGGCATCCGCGCGGTGGGCGTCGATCAGCGCGCGCCGCCGGTCTGCCAGCGCGTGGTGGAAGCTGGCCGCGGGTCCCACCGGCAGCGGACCCAGCGGCGCGGCCAGGGCCGCCCGCGCCTCGTCGAGAACGTCATCGGTACCCCCGGCCATGAGCGCGTGCAGCGCGCGCCGCAACGGCGGCAGTCCGGGCCAGTAGCGGCCCTCGCCCGCCTTGGGTCCGGCCTGCACCGAGCGGTCGAGCGCACGCAGCGGGCGGATGCCGGCGTCGGTGTAGATCCGTGCGAGCTCGCGCGGGCGCCAGGGGTGGACCTCGACCTCGGACCCGAGCCGGTAGGGCAGGCCGCGCGCGGGCCCGGGGCGGGTCCGCCAGAGGAGGGGCCACTCGAGCGAGTGCGCGCCCAGCGCCTCGAGCGCGACGAGCGAGCCGGGCCGCGCGTGCGCAGCGATCTCCTCGAGCAGCCGTCGCAGCTGAGCTGGGCGCAGGTGGGAGGCGACGCCGAAGGTCGCGAGGTAGACGTCGAAGGGCGGGGCGCCGACGTCGCCGAGGCCGCTGCGCAGGTCGTGGCGCAGGTGCTCGCCCGGAAGGTCGGGCCCGGGGGAGCGGAAGTCGACCCCGAGGTAGCGCGTCAGCCCGGGGCCGGCCAGGCGCCCCGCCAGCCCGTCGGCGCAGCCGAGGTCCAGCAGCGCGCCGCCACCGCCGCTGCGCTCGAGCAGCCAGGGAACGAGCCGCGCGAAGAAGCCCTCCTCGAAGGCGCCCCGGACATCGTCGTGACGCGGCGCGCAGTAGGCGCGTGCGAGTTCGGCTTCCATTGAGGCCACCGTACCCGAGGGGGCTCGACCTGGAACCCTGGGGCGGTGCCCGTAAGGAAGCCGAAAGCTGGATTCGCTTCAGTTGTCGGCGTGCGGCGCGGACTGCCAGCGATCATCGCCTGCCTTGCGGGGCTGGCCGGCTGCGGGGGTTCGAGCGAGCAGCTGCCGCCCGCGGCAGAGCCCGCGCGCTCACCGCCAGTCGACCGCCCGCCGGCGGGCCGCGTCGTGGCGATCGGCAACAAGCCGGAGGGGATGGTCGCCGACGCTGCGACGCGCCGGCTGGCGATCGGGCTGACCGATCCCGATGTGCTCGTGCTCGTGGACATCGACAGCGGACGCGTCGTGCGGCGGGTCCCGCTGCCCGAGTCCCCGCGCCACCTGCGCCTCGCGCGTCCGGGCGGGCCGGTGCTCGTCCCCGCCGAGCGCTCCGACGAGCTGGTCGAGGTCTCGCTCCCGAGCGGGCGCACGCGCACGACCAAGGTCGGGCGCTTCCCGCACGACGCGGCGTCCGACGGGCGCGGACGGATCTTCGTCGGCGACGAGCTCGGCGACACGATGTCGGTGCTCGAGCGCGGCCGGCGCGTGGACGTGGTCGACGCGCCGGTCCAGCCCGGCGGCGTCGTGACCAGCCCCGACGGCAAGCGGGTGGCCGTCGTCGGGGTGCGCGAGCGTGCTCTCGCGCTCTTCGACAGCGCGACGCTGAAGCCGCTGGGCAAGATCGACGTCGGCATCGGGCCGACGCACGTGATGGCGCTCGACGATCGCTTCTTCGTGGTCGACACGCGCGGAAACGGCCTGCTCGAGGTCCGCACCGAGCCCGATCTGCGCATCCACCGCCGCACGGCGCTCGCCGGCGTGCCCTACGGGATCGCGCTCGACACGCGCCGCAGGCGCTTCTGGATCACCCTGACCGAGACCAACGAGCTCGTCCACCTGACCGACCGCCGCCGCCTCGAGGTGCTGCCGACGGTCCGCCAGCCCAATACGGTCGCGGTCGACGAGCGCACCGGGCGCGTATTCGTCGCGAGCCGCACAGATGGCACGCTGCAGATCGTTGACCCGGCGCCATCCGGGTAGGCACCGCTGCGCAATCCCCCGACCAGGAGTGTCCCGACACCATGAGTGAGCACAGCTTCGACGTGATCGTGATCGGCGCCGGCCCCGCCGGCGAGGTGCTCGCCGGGCGCCTCGCCGACGCCGGGCTCGAGGTGGCGATCTGCGAGGCGCATCTGCTCGGCGGGGAGTGTTCGTTCTACGCCTGCATGCCCTCGAAGGCGCTGCTGCGCCCGGCCGAGG
>JBPCPD010000185.1:0-12055 GCA_050999535.1 Thermoleophilaceae bacterium | reverse complement strand
AGGGCTTCAAGTTCTCGACCTACGCGACCTGGTGGATCCGCCAGGCGATCGCCCGCGCGCTCGCCGACAAGGCGCGCACGATCCGCATCCCGGTCCACGTCGTCGAGAAGCTCAACAAGATCGGCCGGGCAGAGCGCAAGCTCGTCACCGAGCTGGGCCGCGAGCCCACGCCCGAGGAGATCGCAGAAGTAACCGGCATCGAGCCCGAGGAGGTCGACTCGATCAAGCGCTCGGCCCAGGCGCCGGTGTCGCTCGAGAAGCCCGTCGGCGACGAGGAGGAGTCCGAGTTCGGCCAGTTCATCGCCGACGAGCGCGCCGAGTCGCCCTACGAGCGCGCGGCGGAGATCCTCACCAAGGAGGCCCTGCGCGAGGCGCTCGAGAACCTCTCCTACCGCGAGCGGCGCGTGCTCGAGCTGCGCTACGGCCTCGGCGGGGAGCACCCGCGCACGCTCGACGAGGTCGGTCGCACGTTCAACGTGACGCGCGAGCGTATCCGCCAGATCGAGAATCAGTCGCTGAAGAAGCTGCAGTCACTCGCAGAGGCACAAAAGCTCCGCGACGTCGCCTGACCTGACGGCGTCTGGACGCGCCTGGCGTGCTCCTCGGCCGACTCCTGCCGACGCGTCCCGTGTTCGACGACCCCGAGGAGGACATCCGGCTCTCGCTCGCCGGCGTTCAGGACAAGATGCGGTCGAGCGCTACGACCGCGAGGTGCCGGCGCAGTCCATTCGACGCCTGCACCAAGAAGACTTCTGCCAAGCGCTCGGTATGCCGCCGGAACGCAGGTACGAGGCCGAGGGAGGGCCTTAGCGAGTGGTTGCACTGATCCAGGATCGCGCCCGCCGCGCGGATGCAGAGCGTGCTGGCGTAGTGCGGCCATGCCCGGTCGCCCAGCCGCTCGTCAGGCGGCTTCGCGCAGGCCCTGCAGGTCCTCGTTGCCCTGGAGCCGGCGCAGCGCGCGGTCCTCGACCTGGCGCACGCCCTCCGAGGAGAGCCCGAGCGCCTTGCCGGCCTCGCGCAGCGGGGCGGGCTCGGCGCCGGCGAGACCGAAGCGCAGGCGCAGCACGTCGCGTTCCTGCTCGGGCAGGCTCTCGACCGCCTCCTGGACGAGCTGGTTGTGCACGCCCTCGACGACTTCCTGGTCGGGGCCCGGCTGCTGGCCGGCGATCAGGTCGCCGAGGCTGGTGTCCTCGGACTCGCCGACCTTCTGGTCGAGGCTCGTCGGGTTGCGGTCGGCGCGGCGGATGTCCATCACCTCGTCGATCGGCAGCTCGACGCGCTCTGCGATCTCGGCGTCGGCGGGCTCGCGCCCGAGCTCGGTGGCCAGCTTGCGCTGGGCCTCCTCGATCCGGCGCGCACGGGCGACGATGTGCACGGGCAGGCGCACGGTGCGGCCCGAGTTGGCGAGCCCGCGGCCGATCGCCTGGCGAACCCAGAGCGTGCCGTAGGTGGAGAACTTGAAGCCCTTGCGGTGGTCGAACTTCTCGACGGCGCGGATCAGGCCGAGCATGCCCTCCTGGATCAGGTCTCCGAGCGACAGGCCGTGGCCCTGGTACTTGCGCGCCACCGAGATCACGAGCCGGAGGTTGGCGTTGACGAAGCGGTCCTTGGCGGCCAGATCGCCGCGCTCGATGCGCTTGGCGAGATCGACCTCCTCCTCGGCGGTGAGCAGGGGATGACGCCGCGCCTCGTTGAAGAAGATCTGGAGGGCGTCCGAGGTTGCTTCGGGTGCGAGCTGCTGCTCGCGGGGAGACGGAGTTGTGCGTGCCGTGGCAGCCACCTTTCTTAGAACCTTTCTTCGAACCTTCGACGTTGATCGAAATACTAGCAGAAACCGGCGATCGGGGTCCACCGCCGGGCCATCGGACACGACCAGCGGTACGCCTGGCGAAGCTTCGGTCGGTCAGAGGCTGCGCAGCGCAGCCCATGGCGGATCAGCGCAATCGAGCACGGAGCCCAGCATGGCCGGGAAGCGCTCCTCGAGCTCATCGCGACGCAGGACCACCAGCCGCCGGGTACCGTCGGCGCGCGTATGGGTCAGGCCGGCCTCGCGCAGCACCTTCAGGTGGTGCGAGAGCGTCGACTTGGAGACCGCGCACTCCAGTGCCCCGCAATGCTGCTCGCCGCTCCCGGCCAGGCACTTGACGATCTCGAGCCGTACCGGATCGCTCAGCGCATGGAGCACGTGGCAGAGCTCGACGTCTGCAAGATCCGGGTGGGCGACCGTCCTCATCGGTAGCGGTCGTTCGACATTCCTCGAACAGGCTAGCGGCGTCGCGAGAGACCTTCGGGACCTGCCGAGCGCGGGGGTCGCGCTCAAGCCCGCAGCCGCGGGGGCCGATGCTCGAGGCATGTTCGATCTCGAGCAGGCTCTGCGACGCGTGATCGAGATCGAGGGCTCGGACCTGCACCTCAAGGTTCCCGCGCGACCGATCATCCGCGTGCAGGGGAAGCTCGAGCCGATTCCCGGCTCGGAGCCGCTCGGGCCCGAGACGACCGAGGCGATCTTCCGCTCGATGCTCTCTCATCCGGGCAAGCTCGAGGAGTTCGAGCGCGAGAGCGAGGTCGACTTCTCGGTCGCCGTGCCGGGCCTCGCCCGCTTCAGGGTCAACGCCTTCCGCCAGCGGGGATCGATCTCGATCGTCTGCCGAGCGATCCCGTTCACGATTCGCACCTGCGAGGAGCTGCTGCTGCCGCCGGTGGTCAACTCGCTCGCCGACGAGGAGCGCGGGATCGTGCTGGTGACGGGCACCACCGGGTCGGGCAAGTCGACGACCCTCGCGGCGATGATCGACCGCATCAACACGACGGCGACCAAGCACGTCGTCACGAGCGAGGACCCGGTCGAGTGCCTGCACAAGGACAAGCTCTCAATCATCAACCAGCGTGAGGTCGGCGAGGACACGGGCTCGTTCAAGCGCGCGCTGCGGCGCGTGCTGCGCCAGGACCCCGACGTGATCCTCGTCGGCGAGATGCGCGACGAGGAGACCGTGCGCACGGCGCTCTCGGCGGCCGAGACCGGCCACCTGGTGCTCTCCACCGTCCACACCGTCGACGCCGCCGAGACGGTCAACCGGATCATCGACTTCTTCCCGATGGGCGAGCCGCGCCAGGCGCGCGCGATGGTCGCCGGCACGCTCAAAGGCGTGATCTCCCAGCGCCTGGTGCGCGCGCACGACGGCCGCGGGCGCGTGGCCACCTGCGAGGTGCTGCGGATGACCGGGCGCGTGCGGGACATGATCATGAACCCCGACGAGACGGGGCGGCTGCCCGAGGTGATCGCCGAAGGCGGCTACTACGGGATGCAGACCTTCGACCAGGCGCTGCTCGCCCACGTCCAGGCCGGTCGCGTGTCGATGGAAGAGGCGCTCAAGGCGGCCACCCACCCGCACGACTTCAAGCTGATGGTCTCCTCCGACGGGCAGCGCTCGACCTCGGTCGACCAGGTCTTCGCGGCCGACGCCGCGGGGGTCTGATCCAGCGCTGCCCGCGTGCGGCGCCTGGAGCGCGGCGCCTGGACGAAGTTACCCTTGACGGATCCGGTGCGAGCGCCGAGAGTGGCGGGTGGCCCCTCGATCGCAAGGAGAGTTCGCGTGCAGAGCACCCTCGGTGAGTACCAGGAGACGCAGACCCAGGAGGCGTTCGCGCTTCAGAACAGCAAGCTGCTGAAGGTCCGCCTCGAGGCGGTGACGATCCAGGCGAAGCTCGGCGCGATGGTCGCTTACCAGGGCGAGGTCAGCTTCGAGCACGCGGGCGCCGGCGGCATGGGGCGGATGCTCAAGAAGGCGGTCTCCGGTGAGGGGACGCAGCTGATGAAGATGACCGGCACCGGCGAGGTCTTCCTCGCCGACACCGCGCAGGACATTCACCTGATCAAGCTCGAGAACGACGCGATCACCTGCAACGGCAAGCAGGTGCTCGCCTTCGACGCCGGCATCGACTGGGACATCACCAAGGTCGCCGGCGGCGCCTCGGCGATGATGGCCGGGGGCCTGTTCAACATGGCGCTGCAGGGCAGCGGCTGGGTCGCGATCATCTCCGACGGCCCGCCCGTCCTGCTCAACACCGGCGACGCTCCGACGTTCGCCGACCCGCAGGCCGCGATCACCTGGTCGAGCGGGGTGTCGACGTCGATCAAGACCGACGTCAAGCTCAAGAACTTCATCGGCCGCGGCTCCGGCGAGTCGATGCAGATGGCCTTCCAGGGCGCGGGCTGGGTCCTGATCCAGCCGAGTGAGGGCCGCCCGGTGGTCCCGGCCGGCGGCAGCAGCGGCGGAGGCATGCTCAGCAATCTCGGCGGCTGAGGCCACCGACCAGGTGCCTCAGGGGCCTGGGGGGTGAGGCCCCCGTCTTCTGCTCACACGGCGGCGGCCGGGGCCCATGCCCCGGCGGTGCCACGCTTCAGTAGGGAAAGCTTCGCGCTAGAATGGGCCGCGTGGCCTCTGCAGTGGCGACACGCGCGATCGAGGAGACCTGTCCGGTCTGCGCCACCGCGGAGATCATCTGCGGCAAGTGGACGATCCTCGTGATTCGCGATCTCGCCGATGGCCGCACCCGCTTCTGCGAGCTCGAGCGCTCGCTGAGCGGCATCTCGCCGCGTACGCTCTCGCTGCGCCTGCGCGCACTCGAGCAGGAGCGCATCGTCGAGCGCCACACCTACTCCGAGGTGCCTCCCCGTGTCGAGTACTCGCTGACCGACAAGGGCCAGGCGCTGCTGCCGCTGATCGACGACATGCGCCGGTACGGGCGCGAGTGGCTGGCGGAGGCCTGTCAGCCCGCCTGAGCACGAGCGCCGCCCCGGTGGGCCGTCGCCGTCCGCGTCGGTGGCGAGGCGAACCGCGGGTGGGCCTGATCGACGAACCGCGGGTGGGCCTGATCGAGATACCAGCCGAACATGCGATCGACGATCGCCTGGCGACCGAGCAGTCGCAGCGCAAGCGTCAGCACGCGCGGCGGGAGCACCGGCATCAGGCGCTGGCCGGCGAGCGCGATGCCGAAGGCACGCGCGTGGCGGGCGCTGAAGCTCGCGTAGGAGCGCAGCGCCGCCTCGCGCGTCTGCTCGCCCGCGAGCACCGACCGCAGCTCGCGTCCGCAGGCGATGCCGAAGTACAGCGCCGTGCGGATGCCCTCGCCGGAGAGCGCAAAGCAGTGCCCGGCCGAGTCGCCGCAGAAGAAGACCTCGTCCTGCGCGGCCCGGCGCAGGCGGTGGGGAAACCAGTTGCCCTGGTAGCGCACCGCCGGCGTCCCGAGCCGGCCGGCCAGCTCGACGGTCGGCTCCTTGACGTGATCGCGCGGCTCGTAGGAGCCGGCGCCGACGCGCTGCTCGCCCGCGGCGGGGACGCTCCAGCAGTAGCCGCGGCGCAGCAGCGAGCGGTCGATGAAGACGTCGAGGTCGCGCCCGCCGCCGGGCGGATGGACCTCGAGCCCGCGCGAGAGCGGCGCATCGGGGGGCTGGTAGCCACCCGAGGTAGCGAGCACGCGGCGCCAGCCGAGCGCGTCGACGACCAGCGGGGCAGACAGCTCGCCACGGTCGGTGAGCACTCCGTGCTCGCCGCGGCGCTGCACCTTGGCGACCTCGAAGCGAGCGTCGCACTGTTCGAAGAGCAGTTCGCAGAGCGTCCGGTAGTCGAACGAGGACCAGCTCCACGGCAGGCGGTAGCGAGCGGTCCCGTGCGGGGTGTGGAAGGCCATGCAGGGGATCTCCTGGCGGATCGCGCCCGTCAGCCCGAGCGCCTCGAGCCACGGCGTCGGCGCCGCGCAGGCCGAGGTCGCGCGCTCGCCGACCTCGTAGCGGTCGACCATCAGCACGTCAGCGCCCGTGCCGGCGAGCTCGCGTGCCACCGCGAGTCCCGCGAAGCTCGCTCCGCAGATCAGCACATCGGCCTCGCGGCGCTCGATCGTCGTGCGCTGCGCACCGCGCAGCGTCGCGCGGCGGGTCACGCCGAGCCCCGCAGCGAGCCCAGCGCGGCCGGCCCGAGGTCCCACGGACGCAGGCTGGCGCGGCGGCGCAGGACGTCGTAGCCGACGCCCTCGACGCGGTCGAGCACGCGCAGGTAGATGCCGCGGGCCATCCTCATGCCGGGGCGCACGCTGGGGGCGACGGCCTCGAGCGCGGGCGCCGCGTCGCGAAACAGCGCGCGCGCGTGGTCGACCGCGAACGCGAGCACCAGCCGGAACCCCGGGGTGGCCTCGCCCCGGGCGATCTCCCGCTCGTCGACGCCGTAGCGCAGGCGCTCGTCGGCGGGCAGGTAGATGCGGTCGAGCGCGAAGTCCTCGCGCACGTCGCGGATGAAGTTGGTCAGTTGGAAGGCGACGCCGAGCCGGGCGAAGGCCTCGTGCGCGTCGGGCGGCGCGCCCAGCAGCGGCGCCATGATCCGCCCGACCGCCGCGGCGCTGCCGTCCATGTAGCGCGTCAGCTCGGCCCAGCTCTCGATGCGTACGCGTCCGCAGTCACTGCGCATCGAGTCCATGTAGGTGCGCAGGCCCGCCAGCGGCAGTTCGTGCCGGGCGCTGGCGTGCACGAGCGCGGTGACCTCCGCCCGCGCGCAGCCACGGCCCTCGAGCGCCGACCACAGCTCGCTCTCGAGGAGGTCCAGTGCGGCCCGGCGCTGGTCGGGCTCGGGCCCGCGGAGCGGACCGTCGACGAGCTCGTCCGCGCAGCGCACGAAAGCGTAGAGAGCGTGCACGGCGGGGCGCACGTCGCCCGGCAGGCGCCGCGTCGCGAGGTAGTAGGTCGGGTCGTGGCGACGGTGGACGCGACGGCAGGCCGCGTAGGAGGCGCGGAGCTCCGGCGTCATCCCTGGCGTGCGTGCGCTTGCGGCGATTTGGGGCATGGTGGCAGACGCCGGGCAGGAGCCCGGGCGGCCGCGGCGAAATCGCGTCCATGCGCAACCGCCGGCTCCACGACTCGCTGCGGAGCTTCGCGCTCGAGGCATCCAAGCTGCTGCGCGACGATCAGCTCGCGGGCGCCGAGCTCGAGTTCGACCTCGACGAGGGCCACGCGCGCCGTGGACCGACGCTGTACCACTACCGCCCGCTGACCGGCCGCTTCATCGACGCGCGCTGGACGCGACTGCGGATGCTCGAGACCAGGCTGCCGGCGAGCGAGGCGCTGGGCACCGGCTCGGCCGCCTACCTGCGCGTCAACGGGCTGCGCGGCGGCGAGGACGAGTCCGCGCTGCAGGCGATGCTCGAGGCGCTGTTCGAGGACATGACCGACTTCTCGTTTCCCGAGCAGCGCTTCGAGCGCGTATACGGTGAGGTCGAGCGCACGCTTTACGAGCGCAGCCGCCCGGCGACGATCCTCGTGCCCGTCCACGGCATCGAGCTGGCGGGCGGCGAGGTCGAGCTCGGGGACGGCATCACGCTGACTCTCGGCGATCGCACCGACGCCCCCGACGACGCCGTCTGGGGAGACCCCGCGGAGGGCATCGCCGGCGAGCTGCGCGAGCCCGCGGTGCTGCTGGTGCTCGCGCGCGACGTCGCTCCCGACGATCGCCCGCCCCTGGCCGAGGCGCGCGAGCGCTTCGCGGCGCTGCTGACCGGCATGCGCCTCTACAGAACCGGCGGGGTGGCGCTGTCGGCGCTCGCGTGGCGGCGCACCGGCGACGGGCGCTGGCAGCCGTTCGAGCTCGAGGCGACCGGCGTCGCGAGCGGCGAGCCGTGGGTCCTCGCCGACGGCGAGCAGGAGGAGCTGCGCGAGTTCCTCGCGGCGATCGGCGATCTCTCCGCAGCCACCGGTGCGACGGCGTGGGCGCTGCGGCGCTTCGAGCTCGGATGCGGGCGCGCGCGCGAGTCCGAGGCGCTGTCGGACCACCTGCTGGGGCTGCGCGCGCTGCTCGACGCGGACGAGCGCGGGGCCCGCGCCAGCCTCGCCTCACGGGTCGCGGTCCTGTGCGCGGCCGAGGGCGAGCGCAAGCGCGTCCAGCGCCGCATCGAGCTCGCCCAGGCGCTGGAGCGCTTCGTGATGGGCGACGGACCCGACGACGACCGCGCGGGTGAGGATTGGACTCTCGTCGAGGAGGTCGAGCGTCATCTGCGTGCGCTGCTGCGCGAAGTGCTCTGCGGTTACCTCGACGCGGACCTGCGTCGCGTCGCCGACGATCTGCTGCTCGAGCCGCCGGAGCCGTTCGAGATCCACGCGCGCTCGCTGCGCGAGGGCCCCGCGACGGCGGTTGCCCGCGGCGAGGCCGAGTCCGCGCGGGCACCCAGCCCGCGGGCCACGGCCGACACCAGCATCACGACGGAGATCGAAGCGATCGAGGCAGAGGCGCTCGGGCAGGGCGTCACGGCGGTCGAGCCCGGGGCGGAGCCGTTGGACGAGCAGGGATCGCTCGACGACGATCCGGCCTGCTGGTCGGCCCCCGTCTAGCTCCGATCCGGGCCGGCGGCGAACAGGTGGCGCCCGACCGCCTCGAGGCCCTCCAGGTCGTGCACGTCGCCGGCCAGTTCGGGCACGACGATCGCCGGCTTGCGCGAGAGGCGGGTGCGCAGCTGCTCGAGGTTGCGCTGATCGCGTTCCGCCAGGCTCCGGTGCTCCTCGACCGTGCGCGAGATCTTGCGCGCGAGCGCCGGGTAGAGCAGCCGCTCGAGCTCGCCGTCGAGCTGCTCGCCGCCGGCGGTGACGATCGGCTCGCGCACGCGGTTGGCGATCACTCCGCCGAAGGGCAGGCCCTCCTCGTTGAGCTTGCGGTGGAAGAACGCCGCCTCCTCGATCGCGGCGGCGCGCGGTGAAGTGATCAGCAGAAAGGTCGTACGGCTGTCGCACAGCAGCGCGTCGACGCGCTGCGCGCGCTCGCGAAAGCCCTCGGCCATGCCGCCGAAGGCGTTGAAGAACGCGGCGAGATCCTGCAGCAGATCGACGCCGGTCGCGCGCTGCATCACCGAGAACAGCAGGCCGGTGCCGCGCCCGAGCAGCCCGAGGCCCGCCTTGCCCGAGGCGCGGAAGAACGCCAGCGAGCGCGAGTCGATGAAGCGGGCGAGGCGCCGCGGGGCGTCAAGGAAGTCGAGCGCATTGCGCGTCGGCGGGGTGTCGAGCACCAGCAGGTCGTAGCGGCCCTCCTGATGGAGCTGATGCAGCTTCTCCATCGCCATGTACTCCTGCGAGCCCGCGACCGCGTTCGACAGCTCGCGGTAGATCGGGTTCGCCAGCACGGCGTCGCGCGCCTGCTCGTCGGCCGCGTAGGTGTCGACCAGCTCGTCGAAGGTCCGCTTGGCGTCGAGCATCATCGCCCACAGCTCGCCGGTGCCGCCCAGGCCCGCCTGCTCGAGGCGGCCCGGATCGACCTGGCGCTCCTCGCCGGCGAGCTCGGGCAGGCCGAGCGAGTTGGCCAGCCGCTTGGCCGGGTCGATCGTCAGCACCGCGGCCGTGCGCCCGCGGGCCGCCATCCCCGCCGCGATCGCCGCGGCGGTGGTGGTCTTTCCGACCCCGCCCGAGCCGGCGCAGATGACCACCTGCTTGCGCGCGATCAGCGCCTCGACGCCCGCCGCCTTGGGGCTCGCGGGGCTCACAGCTTCTTCTCGAGCTCGCGCGAGAGCTGCTGCAGGCCGTCGAGGTCCAGCTCTGGCACCAGTATCAGCGGCAGCGCCGCGACCGGCGCGGTCGTCTCGCGGCGCAGTCGCTCGAGCTGGGAGCGCTGCGAGCGCGAGCGCTCGTGTGCGGCCAGCGCCGCCGCCAGCGCCTCGCGCGCGGCGGGCGAGCCCGCCCCGTCGACACTCTTCATCGCCTCGGCTTCGTCGCCGGAGAAGCGCTCCGGCAGCACGCCGTTGGCGAGCACCAGTGCGAGCTTCATGCCCAGCTCGCTCGCCAGGCGCTGCTCGAGCTCGATCGTCTCGTTGACGGGCATCTCCTCCGCGAGCGCGACCGCGACCACTGCCGTCTGCCGGGTGTCGGAGAGGAAGCCGTCGATCATCGCGGCGTGCTTGGCGATCGGCCCCACACGCGCTATGTCACGGTAGGTCCGCGGCGAGCGCAGCAGGGCGAGGCCGTTGCCGGTGGCGGGCGCGTCGACGACGACGAGGTCGTAGGGCGCCGAGCGCGGCGTCCTGCGCTCGAGCTGGGCGAGCTCCCAGACCTTGCCGATCGTCACCACCTCGGCCAGGCCCGGAGCGGCGGCGGTCAGGTACTGGAAGATGCGGCTCTGGTTGAGCAGCCCCGCCAGCCTGCTCGAATGCAGCTGGTGGCGCAGCCACTCCTGCTTGGCGTCCTCTGGGTTGATCGAGAACGTGTGCAGCGACTCGGCGACCTCGGTCTCGGTGAATCCCGCCGGGGGCCTGCCGAACACCTCGGTTATGCGCTCCTGCTCGGCGACCTCGCACACCAACGTGCGCCTGCCCGCTCGCGCGGCGAGCAGGCCGAGCGCGGCGGCGACCGTGGTCTTGCCCACGCCACCCTTGCCGGTGACGATCACCAGCCGCTTGCCGAGGAGATCCGTCATGCGCAGAGGGTACGGTGGCGCACCATCGACGGCTCTGGGCAACCGACCGACCGCTGCGGTGGAGGATTCGCCTCTACGGGTGCGAATAGGCACTGGGTATGGCAGCGCCCACCACCCTTCCGCCGAACCGGAGGCACCCGTGACGCCCGTGACGCCCGTCACGCCCAAGGCGAAGATCATCGCGTTCACCAATCAGAAGGGTGGCGTCGCGAAGACCACGACCACGCTCAACCTGGCCGCCGCCTTCGTGGAGAGCGGCCACCGCGCGCTGTGCATCGACCTCGATCCGCAGGGCAATCTGACGATGAGCCAGGGCATCGACCCGGACTCGCTCGAGCTGTCGATGTACGACGTGCTCGTGCACGACATGTCGATCCGCGAGGTGATTCGCAAGCGCGAGGTCGACGTCGCCTGCGCCTCGATCGATCTGGCCGGCGCCGAGATCGCGATGTCGACCAAGATCGGCCGCGAGCGCTCGCTGGAGAAGGCGATCAAGCCGGTCCTCGAGGACTACGACTTCACCTGCATCGATACTCCGCCCAGCCTCGGACTGCTCACGATCAACGCGCTCGCGGCCGCCGACAAGGTGATCGTCCCGGTGCAGTGCGAGTATCTGTCCATGCGGGGGCTGGTGCAGCTGCAGAGCACCCTGTCGATGATCCGCGAGAACCTCAACCCGGATGTCGAGATCGAGGGCATCCTGCCGACGCTCGTGGACAATCGCACCGTCCACGCCAAGGAGGCGATCGAGCTGCTCGAGGAGAACTTCGGCGACCGCGTGTTCGCATCGCGCATCAACAAGACCGTCCGCTTCGCCGAGGCGCCGGTCAAGGGAATGTCCGTGCTCAAGTACGAGCCAGACGGCAAGGCCGCCTACGCCTACCGCCAGCTCGCGAAGGAGGTCCTTGAAAATGGCAAGCGGTAAGCGGGCGAGCATGCGCGAGGGGCCCCTGGCCAAGCTGTTCCGCCAGACGGAAGAGCCAGACGCGCCCGAGGCCGGCGACGTCCGCCGCGACGCGGACGAGGTGCGCCGCGAGGCGGTCGAGCGGCCCGAGCGCCGGGAGCTGCGTCCGCCCGAGCCGCGCGAGCCCGAGCCCCGTCCGCGCGAGTCTCAGCAGCGCGAGCCGGAGCCGCGCGAGCGCGAGCGCCCTCGCGAGCCGGCGTGGGAGCCGCGCGAGGAGCGCCAGAGCCCTGCCCGCAGCCGCTACGAGGGCATTCCGACGCCCGAGGAGCGCCTGCGCTCGGTGTTCTCCGCCGACATCCCGGAGAACATGCTCGACCGCTCGCCCGCGCCGCCCGCGCCCACCTACGAGCGCGAGCCGGTCCATCAGCCCGTCTCGCCGGTCAGCCACGACCCCGTGCTGCGCGTCGTCGGCGTCGGCGGCGCCGGCGTCAATGCCGTCAATCGCATGATCGAAGCCGGCATCGAGGGGGTCGAGTTCATCGCGGTCAACACCGATGTCCAGTCGCTCGACGGGTCGAGCGCTTCGACGCGCGTGCACATCGGCGAGGTCTCCTCGCGGGGCCTCGGCGCCGGTGCCGACCCCGAGCTCGGCCGCAAGGCTGCGCTCGAGCAGTACGACGAGCTCAAGGGCATGCTCAAGGGCGCGGACATGATC
>JBPCPD010000171.1:0-2608 GCA_050999535.1 Thermoleophilaceae bacterium | reverse complement strand
TCATCTGGACCGGCATTCGGCGGCGCACCCGCCACGGCGCTCCGCAGAAGGCGTGGTTGGCCACCGTCGCGAAGCCCCGCTCGTCGGTGCGCAGGGCAAGCAGCAGATGGGCGATGCGGTCAGCGGGCGGCAGGGTGCGGTCGGTCGCGCGCACGCAGAAACAGTGAACCCGACGCCCACCGGCCGGGAGCAGCAGCGCCCCCGCCTCACCGACCAGCCAAACGCCCATCGACCCGCGCTCGAGCGCGACGCCGGTGGCTCGCTGCAGCGCGCGCGACTCGTGGCCGAGCAGGTCGCCGAGCAGCCCCTGCGCGACGGGCTCGGCATGCGCGTTGCGCGGGCCTTTGACGCGCAGCACGCTCGCGCCGCGGAAGGCGTAGAGCTCGGGGATGATCCAGGCGTGGGCCAGGCTCGCCAGCACGACCGGGAAGGCGAGCGGCTCGAGCGCCATCAGCACGATCCCGGCGCCGAGGAACGGGACCGTGTAGGCGAACGTCCAGGCGAGCCAGATGCGCGCGTAACGGCGCAGGAAGCGCTCGTCGGTCGGTACGCGCCAGGGGACCTGGGCGAGCTCGGCGAGCCCCGCCCTGCTCTCCTCGACCGCGGCCGCCACGGTTACCGCTCAGCCGCCGGCGATCGGCCGGCGCATGATCACCAGGCCGGCGTCGCGGGGGAGCTCGCGCACCTGCTCGGCGCGCCCCTCGCCCTGGTCGAGCACGCCGATGTAGCCCTGCTCGAGGCCGTCGCGAAACTCGCGCACGGCGGCGTCGAAGGCCGCGTCGTCGGCGGCAGTCCACTCCGCGAGCGTCGAGTGGCCGGTCGCGTCCATCCTGATCAGTCGGGACATTTTCGTGGTCCTTGCGTCGAGGAAGCGGGGACGGCTGATGGTACGCCTGCGGGCGAACGGGCGCCGAGGTTGGCTCGGCGGGAGGCTCGCGCTACGCGGCGGTCAGCGTGAGCGGGTAGCGCCGCTGGGGCACCCCGGGCATGTCGAGCAGCAGCGTCGCGCGCTCGATTGAGTGCTGCTGGTGCTATCGCGTCCGTCAGCGCTTGCCGAAGGCGTCCACGATCTGCGCCGCGGTAGCCCGTGGTTCGCGGCGCGCCGCCCGAGCCCCTGTGTGGGCTACTGCGAGTCGCCCGGTGGACCGTAGAAGCCCTCGCGGTCGATCAGGCTGATCAGCAACATCACGGCGAAGCCGATACCCGTCATTCCCCACGACCCGATACCGATGGACTCGGCCACGATGACGAGCGGGATCAGCACGACCACGCCAACGAGGAATGCCAGCAGTCCGCGTCCCATGCAGTTCATAGTACGGTTCCGCCGGCCTCGATCAACAGACCCAGCCCAAGGCCCACGTAGCTCCAGCGGGTGATAATCGGAAACGGGTCGAAGTCGGCCCGGTATCGGCGACGGCGATAGGCCAGTCCGGTTCCCACAAAGCTGCCGAGAGCGATCAGCCGGATCACGCCATCGACACGGTCGCCGAGAGCTGTCGCGTAACCGAGTCCGATCAGCGCGACCATCGCTCCGAGCAGGCCGGCGAGCAAGTTGTGGGTCTCCATCGAGGTGCCTCTCTCCTTTGCACCTCCCAGCCACGAACCCTCGACTTCTCGCCCCCTCGGTCGGCCCTACAACCGCTCGCGAATCAGCCGCTGCACCTCGGCCCCGTCCGCGCGGCCCTTGGTCTCGCGCATGACGAGCCCCATGATCGCGCCGATCGCCTTGTCGTTGCCGGCGCGGATCTTCTCGACGGCGTCGGCCTGGGCGGCCATCGCGCGCTCGACGATCCCCGTCAGCTCGTCGCCGCCCGCACGGCCGAGGCCGTCGCGCTCGACGATCGCGGCCGGGTCGCCGCCCGACTCCACGAGCTCGCCGAGCACCTGCTTGGCGGCCGAGCCCGCGACCTCTCCCGCGGCGACCATTGCGACGAGCCCCGCGAGCGCGCCCGGCTCGACCGCCGTCTGCGCCGGATCGGCGTCGCCGATCCGCGCCTGCAGCTCGCCCACCACCCAGTTGGCGATCACAGCGGGCTCGACGCTCCCGTCGCCGGCCGCGACCGTCGCCTCGAAGAAGTCGCCCAGCTCGGTCCGGAAGGCCAGCAGCCGCGCGGCGTCGGGCGCGAGACCGAGGTCGGCCTCGAGCCGCTGCGCGCGCGCTGACGGCAGCTCGGGCAGCGCGTCGCGGGCACGGTCGAGCATCTCCCGCGAGGGGACCAGCGGCACGAGGTCGGGCTCGGGCAGGTAGCGGTAGTCGTGCGCCTCCTCCTTCGAGCGCAGCGAGGAGAGCGCGCCCGTGCGCGGGTCGAAGTGCAGCGTCTCCTGGATCACCTCGCCGCCGCCGGCGAGCAGCGCCCGCTGGCGGGCGATCTCGGCCTCGACCCCGCGCTCGAGGAAGCGGAACGAGTTCATGTTCTTGAGCTCGGTCTTGGTGCCGAGCGTGAGGTCGCCGACCGGGCGCAGCGACACGTTGGCGTCGCAGCGCAGCGAGCCCTCCTCCATGTTGACCTCGGAGACGCCGAGGCTGCGCAACGTCGCGCGCAACAGCCGCAGCCACTCGGCGGCCTGGGCGGCCGTGCGCACGTCGGGCTCGGTGACGATCTCGACC
>JBPCPD010000162.1:0-12713 GCA_050999535.1 Thermoleophilaceae bacterium | reverse complement strand
GCAGCGGCGACGACGGCCACCGAGCGCGTGTCAGCGCGCGACTCGAACAGCAGCATCACGAGGATCACCGCGATCGCCAGCACCGCCGAGCGCACGCCCGTCAGCAGCGCGGGAAGGGCGCCGAGAGCGAAGAACGCCGCACGAACGGTCACGCGCTCGCTCAGCGTCAGCCCGGCGGCGGCGATCACCACCGCCAGCAGGGCGAGCTCGTGGGGCGAGTCGGCGGCCAGGCCGAGTCGCTCGCCGACGCCGTACTTCGTGTCCCCCGCCCCCAGGCCTGAGAGCGCAATCAGCAGATGGACGGTCATCGCGGCGAGGCCGCTCGCGATCACCGCGTTGCGCAGCTTGGGGAGCTCGGTGCGCGCCCGCTCGCTCAGCACCGCGAGCGCCACCGCCGGGAAGATCAGGTAGCCGGCCGCCTGCTTGAGCTGCTCCACATCCGCCGCGAGCAGCCCGTGGCTGACGACGATGACCGCGAACACCGAGGCGCTCAGCGGGGCGAGCGGGCTCGGGTAGCGCAGCGGCCACGTCAAGGCCAGCAGCGCCGCGGCGGCGGCGATCGAGGCCAGCGAGCGCGTCATCTCCGGAACCACGGAGTCGAGCACGACCAGCCACGGAAGGGCCACCAGCAACGCCTGCGCGAGCAGCAGCCTCGACGCGTTGAGAACGACGGTACCGGCAACGACGGCTCCGACGAGGCCGATCCCGGCCACGGGCCAGCGTGCGACGACCGCTCCCATCGCGACGGCCACGGCGCCCACCGCGAGCAGCCCCGAGACGGAGCTCACCCTCGGAGACGAAAGCGCCGCCGAGGGACTCGGCGAGGTGGGTCGGAGGGCGTACCGGCGCATGATCCAGGGGCGATCTTACGGTGCCGCTCAGCCGGTCGGGGAGGCACTGGCCGGTGGCTAGCATGAATCTCCCCGACCCGGGCTCGCCCCCATTCGCCTAAAAGCCGCCGCACTCCTCCTGAGCACCGCGCTGCTCGCCTTGGTCCTCGTGGCGCTCGGTGGCGGCGAGTCGACGCCTGCCGGCTCGCCGGAGTGCGAGGAGGACGCGCTCTTCGAGAGCGGCTTCGAGAACGGCTTCGAGGATTGGAATCACCGGCAGGCGCTGCCCGGCCGAGCCACGATCAAGCACGGTGCTTCCTTCTGCGGCGACGCTCACGCGCGCTTCGAGGTCCTCCCCGGCGACGTCGAGCCCGAGACCGGAAGCAACCGCGCAGAGGTGACCGGGCCCACCTACTCGGAGGGTGACGACCTCTGGTACCGGCAGGCGACGCGGCTCGGCGACGACTTCCCGGACGAGGACGAGTTCCAGATCATCAGCCAGTGGAAGTCCGGGGACGGGTCGCCGCCGGTCGCGCTGTTCGTGGAGGACGACGCCTCGCTCGTCCTGCGGCGCGGCGACGAGCCGTTCACGGAGTTCTGGCGCGGCCCTGCCACGACGGGCGTGTGGATCGACCTGATCGTCCACATCAAGTTTTCCGAGGATCCTTCGGAGGGCTTCGTCGAGGTCTGGCGCGACGGGCATCGACAGACGATGGAGAACGGCGAAGAGCGGATCTACGGGGAGACGATCGACGGCGATACGGGGTACGTCAAGCTAGGCTATTACCGCGCCAGCAGCCACGAGGCTCCCGGGGTGGTCTTCCACGACGGCTTCCGAGTCGGCGCATCGCTAGCCGACGTTGCCCCGGCGCTGTAGCGCCGCCCGCAGCCTGCGCTTGACGTCCGGTGACAAGCGCCGGCTGAGGCCCCACCGAGCCTGATGGGGCGCGAGCCGTAGTCTGCTCAACGGGTAGGCCAAGCCACGTGGAACGAGCGTCAGCGTGTCGACCACGTCCTCGTCGTCCGCCAGGCGCTGCTTGTAGTCCTGGGCCCCGGGGCCGAGGTCCATCCGCCGGTCGCCACGCTCCATGGAGTCGGCGATCGCGAACAGCAGCGCCTGGAGCGAGGGCTTGTGATGCTCCCAGCGCTCGTCGAAGCCGCCGTTCCAGTAGCTGACCTCGCCCCCGGCGGCCAGAAAGAGGTGCACGCTGATCAGGCGCCCCTCGAGCTCGATCGTGGCGACCCTGAAGCGGCCCGACGGAGCGAGCTCGCGCGCCACCTCGGTCAGCATCGGCGAGATGCCCTCGACGAGCGCATTCGAGCCTCCCCGGGCGCTCCAACGCTCGCCGTGGAGCTCCACGAACGCGTTCAGCGCCATGTCGATCCCGTCGGGCCCGGCGATCTCGAACCGCGCGCCATCGCGTTCGAGGCGCCTCCGAAAGCGCCGCGCCTGCTGGCGAAAGTTCTGGGTCTTGCCTCCCAGCCACTGCTCGTAGCTCAAGTCCTGGAGGCAGACCGTGGGCGATGCGACGGGGGGCACCGAGTGAATCCAGGGGCGGCGCCCCGGCCACGCCTCCGCCAGCGCAAGCGGCCAGCTCGACCCCCCGCGGTGACCCTCGAACCCCAGCTCACGGGCCGGCGGCCTGGCTTCCGAGAGCGCGCTGGCGATCACGAGGGCCACCTCGCGCTCCCGGCCGGACTCGGCCAGCGGGCCCACGGGCGCCGAGAGCCCACCCGCGATGACTCGGTAGCGGGGTCCGCGCAGCGGGTCACGCACCAGCCACAGCGGAGCGATGCCGACGAGGCGACCACGATCGGTCGCGGCGACGACGCGCAGCTCCGCCCCGTCCGGACGCACGTGCCGCCACCAGGCCAGCATCCAGGCCGGACTGCAGAACGGCTGCCCGGCGACAACGGCGAGCGCGTCCCACTCGGCACGCAGCGACTCGACGCGAGCCTCGTCGGCGAGAATCTCGGCGGCGAGGGTCCCGGCCGCGTGGCCTTCCAGGGGACCGGGTGCTCGGTCACCCCCGGCCCTCGGCGCTCAGCGTCCGGGCCGCGGCTTCAGCCCACCCGTGCGCACGGCGACCGCCCGCGCCACGCAGTCGCTGATGAAGCCGCTGATCTCCTCGGCGACCCTGGGCCACGAATCCCCCTCTGGAGCGCGAAGGTCGTCCGTCGACCACCGCCGATGGACGTGCTCCCAGACCAACCCGGCCGCGTCCGGCTGGCCGGTTGGGACGATGAGCCAGCCGGGGCGGTCCGTGACGTAGGCGGCCAGCGCGTCGTCGGGCCATCCCCCGGTGAGCGCCAGCCTTGGAATCGGCAGCGACTGGTACTGGATCGTCTTGCTCGCCAGCTGCAGCCCCGAGCGGTGACCCACGACCACCGCCAGGTCGAAGGTCGGAGCGAGCGCCAGGATCTCTTCCCACGGCCGAACGGCATGCCGTTCGACTCCGATCTCCGGCGGCACCGCCTCCAACATGCCGACGTAGTCGTCGCCGAACTGGACGAACTCGACCGAGCTCCAGCGCCCGCTCTGCCCGAGCTCGGTCAGGAACGGAACGATGTCGAGCCGGACGTCCGACAGCTGGCCGAAGTGGACCAGCCTTAGCGTGGAGCGATCCCGCGGCGACTCGCCCCCGGGGGCCGCCTCTGCCGGTGCGGTGGGGATGTATCCGTTCGGCCGGACGAGCGTCCGAAGCTCGGGGAACAGCGCCTTCAGGCGGTCGCGCTGGTGTGGGGTCGTGACGATCGCGCCCGCGGCGCCGAGCCACAGTCGCCGCTCGGCCCGTTGGGCGCGGCGGTGCGCGAGCAGCCGGGTCGCGGCCTCCCGGCCGGTGAGCGTCCACGGATCGCCAGCGTCTACGACGTAGGGTACGCCCGCTCTCCGCAGGCGCTGGGCGGCGTACGCGACGGGCGACCACGGATACCCGACGAGCAGCGCACCGTCCACGTCCGGCACCCAGCGACGCAGGCGGCGGAAGCTCCACGGCTCCCACTTGTCGAAGAGCACGGCGCGCAGCGCGGCGCTCGCGACGCGGCGCCAAGGGGTCCGGCGGCGCGCGGGCGCGCCTCCGGCGTCGAAGGTGTCCGCCGGCAGCGCGATCAGGTCCACGTCCCACTCGCGCTCGAGCTCTGGGACCACGTGCCGCGTCCGCTCCCCACGGGGCGTCATGCCGTCGCGCGCGTACGCCGAGACGACAGCGAGCCGGGGGGTCGCCGCTGAAGGATCGCCGCCGATGCCGGACATACTAGGGCGCGCGTCCGTCGATGAAAAGGCTCTCCACATTCCGGCGCGGGTTCGCCTCCACGTTCCTGCTGGACGTGATCGCCCGCGGGCTGAGCGCGGTAACCACGGTCGTCCTGCTGCGCGCGCTCTCCGTCGGCGACTTCGCCTTCGTGATCCTGCTTCTCAACGCCGCCCAGTTCCTGACGAGCGCCGCGACCGGCGGGCTGAGGCTGCGCTACACACGAATGGAGGCCGAGCGGGTGTCGCGGGGGCTCCCCGGACGGTCGTCCTTCTACCTGACGATCCGTGGCGGAGCGGCGCTCGTCGTGATGGCCGGGCTCCTGGGCTTCGCGGGAGCCAGCGTCCTGGGCCTCGGAGACTCCGCCGGTCAGCGTGCCGCGCTCGCGCTGCTCGGAGTCGGCTACACGCTCGGGCACGCCAGCGTCGAGCTCGCCGTCTTCCACCACCAGGCGCAGCTCGCGTTCACGAGAGGTGGGCGGATATCGATCGCCCGCAGCTCCGTGGTGCTCGCCGTCGCGGTCGCGGCCGCGTTCGGGGCGCTGCAATCCGGGCCCGAGGTCGGAGTCGCGCTGATGATCGGCGTCGGCTGCCTCGCGCTGGTCGCGTCCGGTCCGCTCGCGTGGTCCACCCGCAGGTCGGTCGCCGACAAGGAGGGGCGCTTCGGCTTCGGTCGGGAGTCGGGCGCGCTGACCCTGTACTCGCTGGCCTCGGCTGGCTGGACCTACGGCAGCATCTTCCTCGTCGCGGCGCTGCTCGACGATGTCGGCGTGGCCGCCTTCGGGGCGGCGCAGCGCTACGGCTCGATCATCACCGGTCCGATCCCTGCGCTCGTGTCGGTGCTGCGCGTCCGTACCGCCCAGGAGGACTTCGTCGACTCCGACCGGGCGCAGCGGGACTTCATGGTCAGCTGGGCGCGGCGGTCGTGGCTCCCCGTCGTGGCCGTTGTCGGCGTGGCGGCCATCGCCGCGCCGTTCGCCATCCCGATCGTCGACGGCGGCAAGTACCCGCTCTCCGTCCCGGTCTTCGAGGTCCTGCTCCTCGGCGTCGTCGTGAAGCTGATCAATCTGCCGAACGTCAACCTCCTGATCACGCAGAAGCGCTATACCCTGGTCGCCTGGGTGAACGCCGCCGCTCTCGCCGCGATGGTGGGCGGCACGATCGCCATCGCAGGCCCACTGGGCGTGGTCGGGATCACCGGAGTGGCGACGGCAATCGCGTTCGTCCAGATGTCGGCGTTGACCTACTTCGCCCTCCGTCCGCCCGTGCGCCACATCCCCGACGGCCCGCCCGAAGAGCGCGCGAGGTGCGTCCTGTAACTCGTGTAGCCTCCCGGTCAGCTAATCGCCGAATCGTTCGGGAGCTAGTCCACGAACGAGCGGGGGACCCAAGAAGGATTGGGGCGAATCGCGGAGGTCACTCCGTGTAGCGCTTTCTTTCGTGCGCGAGCCCGTCAGCTCACCCCGTAGGCCGACGAAAGAGAGTTGCAATGTCATTTCGCGGTGCACGGCTGTGCTGTGCAGTCCTGGCTTGTCTGGCGGTGCTCGTACCCGCCACCACGGCTCAGGCGGGGTCCCGATCTAGCGTCGTGCTCGAGCGAATCAATGACGCGCGCCAATCGCACGGGCTGCACGCCCTCAAGTTCGCACCCAGGCTGGCGCAGTCGTCCCGCTCCCATGCCCGGCGCGTACTGCGCACCGACCGGTTCGGTCACGGCTCGAACGAGAGCAGGCGGTTCCGGGTCCGTGGCGAGGTGCTCGGCTACCAGCCCGGCTGGCGTCTGCGCCCCCGACAGCTGGTACGGCTGTGGCTGCGGTCCTCGAGCCACCGTGCGCTGCTGCTCCACCCGACGTTCCGCTACGCCGGATACGGACGGTCGCGGGGCCGGCTCGGGAGCAGCCGCGCGACGATAGCGGTCGTACGGCTGGGTACGCCCTAGCCCGGCGACTTGCGCGGGACAAGGACGGTGCGCCGGAACTCGGCCACGACGACGCCGTCCTGGTTGAGCACGCGCGTCTGGACCTTGACGACGCCGCGGTCCTGCTTGGAGCGCGACGGGGTCACCTCGAGCACCTCTGACTCGCAGAAGAGCGTGTCGCCGTGGAAGACCGGCGCGGGGTGCTTGAGGTCCTCGGTCGCGAGGTTCGCGATCGCCTTGCCCGACACGTCGCCGACCGACATCCCGAGCGCCAGCGAATAGACGAGCGGCCCGACGACGACGTTGCGGCCCTGCTGGGACTGGGCGGCATAGACGTCGTTGATGTGCAGGGGGTGGTGGTTCATCGTGATCAGGCAGAACATGTGGTCGTCTGACTCGGTCACGGTCTTCGCCGGCCAGTGCTTGTAGGTGGCGCCGACCTCGAACTCCTCGAGGTAGCGCCCGTACTGCCGCGCGCCCGACGCCTCGCGGCCGGCCTGCGTGGTGTCGAGGTTCTCGCTCATCGGCGGCGGAACACTACGGGATGCCCCGCTCGATAGATTGTCCGCGCCTATGCGCAACCCACGCGACTTCGCCAAGCCCCTCGCCACCGGCGCGCCGGACCCGGTGCTCGACATCCCGTTCACGCCCTCGCGGATGATCCACTTCTTCGACCCGTCGAACGAGAAGATCGTCGGCAAGCTGCCCGAGCTCGCCACCAAGGCCGACGTGCTGCTCGGAAACCTCGAGGATGCCGTCGCGGTCGAGAGCAAGGAGCCCGCGCGCGAGGGCCTCGTGCGCGTGGGCAGGGAGGTCGACCTCGGCGACGCCGCGCTCTGGACCCGGGTCAACTCGCTCGAGAGCCCGTGGGTGCTCGAGGACCTCACCCGCCTGGTCACCGAGATCGGCGACCGGCTAGACGTGGTGATGATCCCCATGGTCGAGGGCGCGTGGGACATCCACTACGTCGACCGCCTGCTCGCCCAGCTCGAGGCGCGCGCCGGCGTCAAGCGCCCGATCCTCGTCCACGCGATCCTCGAGACCGGCCTCGGCGTCGTGAACATCGAGGAGATCGCTACCGCCAGCCCGCGCATGCAGGGCATCTCGATCGGTCCCGCCGACCTCGCCGCGTCGCGGCGGATGAAGACCACCCGAGTCGGCGGTGGGCATCCCGGCTACCTGGTCATCAACGATCCCGATTCAGAGAACGCGGACGCACCGCGCGCGACGGCCCAGCAGGATCTCTGGCACTACTCGATCGGGCGCATGGTCGACGCCTGCACCTCGGCCGGGATCCTGCCCTACTACGGCCCGTTCGGCGACATCAAGGACATCGAGGGCTGCGAGGCGCAGTTCCGCGCCGCCTTCCTGATGGGCTGCGTCGGCGCGTGGTCGCTGCACCCCGCGCAGATCGACGTCGCGCGCAAGGTCTTCTCCCCCGCTCCCGAGGAGGTGCGCTTCGCCAAGAAGGTGATCGAGGCGATCCCCGACGGGCGCGGCGTACACATGATCGACGGCAAGATGCAGGACGATGCGACCTGGAAGCAGTGCAAGGTGATGGTCGAGCTCGCCGAGCAGCTCGCCGAGAAGGACCCGGAGCTGGCTGCGGCCTACGAGCTCGGGCCGGCCGCGAGCTGAGCGAGACCCGGCCCGACGTATAGGCTTGCGCGCCGCCATGCGCTTCTTCGAGTTCGAGTCCCGCAAGATCATCGAGCAGGCCGGGATCCCGGTCACCAAGTACGGCTTCGCCACCACCGCCGAGGAGGCGCGCGCGATCGCCGCCGACATCGACGGGCCGACGGTCATCAAGTCTCAGGTGCTCTCGGGGGGGCGCATGAAGGCGGGCGGCGTGCAGTTCGCCGACACGCCCGACCAGGCCGCCGAGCACGCCGAGGCGATCCTGGCGCTGGAGATCAACGGCGACCTGCCGCGTGGCGTCCTGGTCGATCCCAAGGCGGACGTCGAGCAGGAGTACTACGCGGGCGTGGTCTGGGACGGCACCGCCAAGTGCCCGCTGATCCTGTTCTCCGACATGGGCGGTATCGAAATCGAGCAGGTCGCCGCCGAGCACCCCGATCACGTCGGCCGCGGCCGGCTGAGCAACCTCAGGCCCGTCTCCGACTTCCAGGCCAAAGAGGTGATCGCCGCCGCGGGGGTCACCGGCAAGCCGCTCCAACGCCTGACCCCGATCGTCGCCCGCCTCGCGCAGCTCTTCCAGGAGCGCGACATGACCCTCGCCGAGATCAACCCGCTCGCGCAGCTGACCGACGGCAGCTTCGTCGCCCTCGACGCCCACATGGAGATGGAGGACGAGGCCAAGCCGCGTCAGAAGCAGGGGCTGGAGACGCTGGGCATCGAGTACGGCGACAACCGCGAGGGCAATGAGCCCTCGCCGTTCGAGGTCGCCGTCACCGCGATCGAAGCCGCCGATCACCGCGGCGTGGTCCAGGGCAGGGACACCGGCTTCCACGGCAACATCGGGCTCGTCATCGGCGCCGGCGGCGGCTCGCTGACGCTGACCGACGCGGTCCGCTCCCAGGGCGGCAGGCCGGCCAACTACTCCGAGATCGGCGGCAACCCGTCCGTCGCCAAGACCTGCGGCCTGGCCAAGGAGGTCCTGGGCAAGGAGGGCGTCGAGAAGCTCGCGGTGATGATGTCGATCGTCTCCAACACGCGCGTCGACATCGTCGCCCGCGGGGTCATCAAGGCCTGCCTGGAGCTCGACCGGGATCCAGCGGAGACGATCGCGATCTTCCGCGTCCCGGGCGCCTGGGAGGAAGAGGGCTTCAAGATCCTCGACCGCTACGGGATCGAGTACTGCGACCGCGCGGTGTCGATGCACGAGGCCGCGCGCCGCGCCGTCGAGAAGATCCAGGGCGCAGACCGCGAGGAGGCGGCGTGAGCCGCCGTTCTCGACGGCCGGACGCCGTCATGGCTCTCAAGGCGCGGGCCAGGATGGCCCGCGGAGGTGATCACCGATGAGCATCTTGATCGACACCGATACGACTTTCATCGTCCAGGGCATCACCGGCCGCGAGGCGGTCAGCCTCACGCGCGAGTGCCTGGACTACGGCTCGAAGATCGTCGGCGGGGTGACGCCGGGCCGCAAGGGCCGCGAGGTCCACGGCGTGCCGGTCTTCGACACCGTGGCGCAGGTCATCGACCACAACGGCGGCGCCGTGCCCGACGGGTCGGTCGTCACGGTCCCGCCTGCCTTCACCAAAGACGCGGTCTTCGAGGCGCTCGAGCACGGCATCAGCACGGTCGTGGTCGTCACCGAGCGCATCCCGCGTCGCGACGTCGCCCAGATGGTCGAGCTCGCCGACTCGCACGGGGCGCGCATCATCGGCCCGAACTGCCTCGGCCTGATCGTCCCCGGCGTCGCCAAGATGGGCGGCATCGGCGGCCCGGCCAGGAACGCCGAGCAGGCCTACCAGCCCGGGTCGGTCGGCGTGATGAGCCGCTCGGGCGGGATGACGACCGAGATCTCCTCGACGCTGACCGCAGCGGGGCTTGGCGTCTCGACGGCGATCTCGATCGGCGGCGATGCGATCATCGGCTCGACCTACGCCGAGCTCATGCCCCACTTCGAGGCCGACGAGCAGACCGAGGCGATCGTCATCTACACCGAGCCGGGCGGGCGTATGGAGGCCCAGCTGTCCGAGTGGGTCGCCGAGAACCAGTCCCGCCTGCCGATCGTCGCCTTCATGGCGGGACGCTTCATGGACGACGAGGAGATGCAGGGCATGAGGTTCGGTCACGCCGGCACGATCGTCGAGGGCAAGGAGGACACCGCGACTCAGAAGATCGCCCGCCTCGAGGAGGCCGGGATCCCGGTCGTCGAACGGATCGACGAGATCCCCGACGTCGTCAAGACGAAGCTCGAGGAGGCCGGGCGCAGCCCGGCCGTTCACGCGAGGCGGGACGCCGAGCAGCCGTCTCAAGACGCGGGGCCGGAAGCCCCGCGGAGCTGACCCCCATGGACGGCATCTTCATCGAAGTCGAGGTCGCCGACTCGGTCCGCGGCGACGCCGAGCTGGCTGCCAAGCTCGAGGAGATCTGCCAGGTGGACATCTTCGCCGACCGCGCCGGCTCGGTCGAGATCGTCGAGGAGCAGCTCGACGAGTGCGGGCTCTGCGAGCTGTGCGTGAACGCCGCGCCCCCGGGCGCGGTGCGCGTCATCAAGCTCTACGACGACGGCGCGGCGCTTGAGCGCTGATCGGCACGCCCGGCGAGGGGTGGGGCCGATCGAAGCGGGGGTCCCGGCTGAACGGAGCGCTTGGCGTCTGGGGCGTCAGGCGCGGCGCCGCAGGGGTGGACCGCTCCAGCGCCAGCCGGCGCCGTCAGGCGGCTTCGGTGCGGCCGGAGCCCCGGCGCGCCGGCGCGACCTCGTCGGCCCAGGTCAACAGCTGCTCGACGTGCTCGTCGGTCAGACCGACCGGTGCGTGGGTTGGCACGAGCAGCGTGGGCGCGGCGCGGTTGGCCGCCCACAGCTGGCACGCGTCGCCGAGGTTGTCGTCGAGCCACGCCGCCGGGCGCTCACCCGCGTAGGCGGTGATCGCGTCGAGCTTCCAGTAGGACGAGCCGAACACCGCGCGGCCGTCGAAGGTCAGACATGGCAGCGAACGAAACGGCAGGCGCAGGAGGAGCGGCAGGTGGTCGTTGGCCCTGTGCTCCCAGCCGGTCGCCCAGACGAGCTCGAAGCGCTCCGAGAGGCGGACGAGGCGCTCGCCGGCCTCCGCGGGGATGCAGTGAGCGACCCCGTCGATCCAGTGCAGTGGTCCCGGAGCGGCGCTCGCCGACGGCGAGAAGCCGAACAGGCTGATGACGCCGTCGACGTCGACGAACAGGATCGGGCGCGTCGAGGGCGGTTCCGCGGCACCGTGGGGATCAGCAGCCATCATCCCTGACGGTAGTACCCACCCGGTCGGATAACGATTCCTGCTCCGCACGGTCACCCCCAAGCATCGGCAGCCCGAGCGCGGCGGTTGAGCACGTGCGGCATCCGGGCATCGGAAGTCAAGGTCAGGAACGCGAGCGCGCCAGGTGCCGGCTCAGCGCGTTGCCGAGCAGCTTGATGACTGCCGCGTCGCCCGTGACCTTGACCAGGCCGCGTTCGTAGGCGCGCGCCCACTCGCGCAGCGTGCCCTCCTCGGCGAGCTCGTTGAAGCGCTGCCGCTGGACCACGACGTTGATGCGCGCGTCACCGGCCGGGTCGCGTTCGACCTTGACCTCGGGCATCTGCACGCGCCAGATCGGGGCGTCCCCCCCGCGCGCCTGCAGCTCGAGCTTGACGACGAGCTTGAGCTGGCGCAGCGAGGGCACCTCGGCGACGAGGCGCTCGACCGCCGTGACGATCAGCGCGCGGGTGTCCTGGGCGGAGATACGTCCCGCCTAGATCTTATGCCGTTGCAGGAGCTTCTTGCCGATCACCATGCGCTGGATCTCGGAGGTGCCCTCGCCGATCAGCAGCAGCGGAGCGTCGCGGTAGAGCCGCTCGATCTCGTACTCCTTCGAGTAGCCGTAGCCGCCGTGGATGCGGAAGCTCTCCTCGACGCAGTAGCGACCGGCCTCGGAGGCGAACAGCTTCGCCATCCCGGCCTCGAGGTCGGAGCGCTCGCCGGCGTCCTTGAGCCGCGCGGCGCGCAGGGTCAGCAGTCGCGCCGCCTCGACCTGGGTCGCCATGTCGGCGAGCTTGAACTGGATCGCCTGGTGGTCGGCGATCTGGCGGCCGAAGGTCTTGCGCTCCTGCGAGTAGCGCAGCGCGAGCTCGAGTGCCCGCTGGGCGATCCCGACACCGCGCGCGGCGACGTTGACGCGGCCAACCTAGAGCGCGTCCATCATCTGCGCGAAGCCCTTGTCGAGCCCGGCCTCCTCCCCGCCGAGGATGTTCTCGGCCGGGCAGCGGTAGCCGTCGAAGACCAGCTCGGTCGACTCGACGCCCTTGTAGCCCATCTTCTTCAGCGGCGGGGGAACGTTGAAGCCGGCGTACTCGCCGGTGTTCTCCGAGACGTCGGGCTCCTTCTCGGCGATGAAGCAGGTCATGCCGCGGTGACGCGGCTCCGCGGCGGGGTCGGTCTTGACCAGCGTGAAGACGAGTCCTGCCCTGAGCCCGTTGGTGACCCACATCTTCTGCCCGTTGATCTCGTAGGCGCCGTCGTCGAGCTTCTTGGCGGCGGTCTTGATCGCCTGGACGTCGGAGCCCAGCTCGGGCTCGGACAGCGAGAACGCGGCACGGATCTCCCCCGTCGCCATCCGCGGCAGGTACTTCTGCTTCTGCTCGTCGGTGCCGAACTTCATCAGCAGGTAGGAGCCGATGAAGTGGGTGTTGACGATCCCGGAGATCGAGATCCAGCCGCGCGAGAGCTCCTCGACGATCAGCGTGTAGGTCGTCAGGTCGAGCCCCATGCCGCCGTACTCCTCGGGGATCGTGACCCCGAACAGGCCGAGCTCGCGCATCTGCTCGACGATCGGCTCGGGGAAGGCGTCCTCGTGATCGTAGTGCTCGGCGTTCGGGAGGATCTGCTCGTCGGCGAACTGACGCACCATGTCGGTGATCGCCTTCTGCTCGTCGGTCTTGTCGATCGTGGGACTCGTCGCTACTGCTGCCATGTGCGGATCGGCACTCCCGGGTCGGTGGCTCCTCTGCTGCCGTCGACCCTCCAGCTTACCTGCGCCGCGCCGGCTCACGACGCCGAGCGGCTCTGGGGCGCCC
>JBPCPD010000151.1:0-20287 GCA_050999535.1 Thermoleophilaceae bacterium | reverse complement strand
CGACGCCGGTGCGCCGGCTCGACGAGGTGGGCGCGGCCAAGCGGCCCGTCGTGCGCCAGTCAGCCGCTGCGAACCCGGGCGATGCGACGCATGCGGGCGCCAAAGGCGACGAGCCCGCCGGCGCGCTCTGACCGCGGGCGCCCGAGCCCGCGCCCGCTGACCTTCAGAGGCTCCCCGGATCCGCTATCCAGCGGCTCTCGAACTCCAGGCTCGAGTGCTCGGCGATCAGGTCATAGTCGCGGTCGTAGTGGAGCACTCCGAGGGCGTGCTGGTGGGCTGTGGCGGCGATCAGGTAGTCGATCGGCGGACGGCGGTGGAAGCGCTCGGACACGCGGGACAACTCGAGCTGCGTCCTGTGCGCGAGGACGAAGGTCTCGGCATTCGTATCGACGTGCGGCATCCCGTGCACGAGCTCGAAGTGGATCGCAGCGAGCTGGTCCGCGTCGTGGGCCGAGTACAGAGCCTCAAGGATGAATGGACCGCACGACACGAGCTGTCCTCGCTGCACGGCGCGGGCGAGGACCGAGACGAGTCGCGGGTGACCTGAGCGGGCGTTGACTGACTGATCGAGGAGGAAGTGCCGCTCGCCGAGCTCAGAAGAGCTCACAGGCGTCGGGAGAAGCCGTGTCTGCGTACTTCCTCCGCCGCCTCGAGATCAATCCCTTCGCCGGTGGTCATGCGCTCGATCAGGCTCTGCTTGGCTCGGTCACGCCGTTCGGCGTCCTCGTGGCGCTCCTCTGCGCGCCGCACCGCGCCCTCGGCGCCCAGCACGACGAGCTCGCGGATGTCCGGCTCGCCACCGACCGCGCGGACGCGATTCAGCGCCTCCTCGACCTCCCCTACCTCGGTGATGGTGTGACGGCGGCGCTTGGTGGGCATCTGCCAAGTGTAGCACGAGGTGCAGCACCGTTCGAGAGGCGGGCGTCGGCGGGCGCGCCGACCCCCGTACAATCCCCGCCCGCGTGCGGATCTTCAGCGGCATCCAGCCCACGGGGCGCAAGCACCTGGGCAACTACATCGGAGCGATCCGCCAGTACGTCGAGGGTCAGGACCGCGGCGATCCGGCTATCTACTGCATCGTCGACCTGCACGCGACGAGCGTCGCCTACGACCCCCGGGCGCTGCCCGGCTACGTCCACGACACCACGGCGATGCTGCTCGCCGCCGGGCTCGAGCCCGAGCGCTGCGTCCTCTTTCGCCAGTCCGACGTGCGCGAGCACACCGAGCTGTGCTGGCTGCTGAGCGCCGTCGCCGCCTACGGGGATCTGACGCGCATGCACCAGTTCAAGGACAAGTCCGAGCGCGACCGCGAGCTGGTGCGCACGAGCCTGTTCCTCTACCCGGTCCTGCAGGCCGCCGACGTGCTCGCCTACCGCGCCCACGAGGTGCCCGTCGGCGAGGACCAGCGCCAGCACATCGAGCTGATGCGCGACATCGCGCTGCGCTTCAACGCGACCTTCGGCGAGACGCTCGTGGCGCCCGAGCACCGGATCCCGGCGCTCGGCGCGCGGATCATGGACCTGCAGCAGCCCGAGCGCAAGATGTCCACGACCGGCAGCGACGAGCGCGGCCTGGTCTACATCGACGACGAGCAGCGCGCGATTCACAAGAAGCTCAAGAGCGCGGTCACCGACTCCGGCAGCGAGGTGCGCCGCGCGCCGGACAAGCCCGGCGTCTCGAACCTGATCGACGTCCTCGCCGCCGTCCGTGGGGCCGCCCCGGAGACGATCGAGGAAGAGTTCGCCGGGGGCGGCTACGGCACCTTCAAGACGGCGGTGGGGGAGGAGGTCGCAGAGCTCCTGCGCCCCGTGCGCGAGCGCTACGCGCAGCTGCGCCCCGACGAGGCCGCCCTCGAGCAGGCGCTGCAGGCCGGCGCGCAGCGCGCCCGCGCGATCGCTTCGGACACGCTGGCAGACGTCCGCGCGGCGATGGGCATAGGGCCGTTGCACTAGCGTCGGGAGTCGCTATGGACCTCGCGAGCACCAGATGAGAGCGGCGCCGTTCGCACCTGTGACCCGTCGCGAGGCGCTGCGGATGGGCGCGGCGGGCGCCGCCCTGCTCGGCCTCGGCGGCTGCTTCGGCGGCGACGAGGACGATCCGGGCCCGGACCGCGCCCGGAGCCCGGCCCGGCGCGCCGGCCGGCTCAACGTCGTCGTCGTGGTGATCGACAACGTCCGTGCCGACCACGTTGGCGCCTACGGCAGCCGCGACGTGCGCACGCCCTCGCTCGACGCCCTCGCCGGCGAGGGGACACGCTTCGAGCGCGCCCGCCCGGAGGCGTTTCCGACCGTGCCTGCTCGGCGGGCGATCCTGACCGGCAGGCGCTCGTTCCCGTTCGAGGACTGGGAGGCCGTGCCCGACCTGCCCGAGACGCCCGGCTGGAGTCCGATCCCTCGCGACCGGGCGACCTTTCTGCAGACGCTCGGCGTGGCCGGCTATCGCACCGGTTACGTGACCGACAACCCGTGGGTCCTCTCGCCGCCGTACAAGCCGTTTCGCGACAGCGTGGACGGCTTCAAGGCCGTCCGTGGGCAGGTGCCCGCGTTCCCGCCGCCCGGGGGCCGGGTCTCCGACGCGCTGCTGGCGCGCAACGTGGTTCCCGCGCAGCGAGGCACCGCGATCGAGGGGCGCACGCGCGAGTACCTGGCGGCCAACCTCGGCCGCCGCGGCGAGGATGACTACTCGACGGCACGGGTCTTTCGCAGGGCCTCGACCTGGCTCGACCGCGTGTCCGGTGACGGACCGTTCGCTCTTGTCGTCGATGCCTTCGGCCCGCACGAGCCCTTCGACCCGCCGCCGCGCTACCTCGGCCTCTACGGCGAGAACGACGGTCGCCCGGAGCCGATCAACCCGTTCGCCCCGCCGATCGGCGAGGTCTCCGAGCTCGGCCTCGACGAGGCGCAGCTGCGCCGCGTGCGCCAGCTCTACGCCGGCGAGGTGACCTTCGCCGACGCCTGGCTCGGCCGTTTCCTCGACAAGCTCGACTCGGCCGGGCGGGCCCAGGACACGCTGGTCATGGTGCTCTCCGACCATGGCGTGCTGCTCGGCGAGCACGGCTACCTGGGCAAGTCCGGCTCCCAGGCATACCGCGAGATCATCGACGTGCCCTACATCGTCCGCAGCCCGGCCGGCCCCGGCGGCTCGGCCACCAGCGACTTCTTCGCCTCCACCCACGACGTCGCCCCGACCGTGCTGGCGGCGCTCGACGTCGATCCCGGCGAGCAGCTCGACGGTGACGATCTCGGCCCGCTGCTGGCCGGCGAGACGGGTCCCGAGCGGCCGACGTTCACCGCGTCATTCGACGATTCGGTCGTGGCCGGCGACGGGCGCTGGCTGCTGATCTCCGACAACCAGGGCAGGGACCGCCGGCTCTACGATGGCGCGGGCGATCCGCGCGAGCAGCGGGACGTCGCCTCCCAGCACGAGCACGTCACCGATCGGCTGTGGAGCAGCGTCACCGATGCCGCGGGCGGCGAGCTGCCGCGCTTCGGCCAGAAGGGAGTGATCGAGGACGGCTGAGGAGCACCACGAGCTCGCACGGTGGTGGCTGCTCGAGCTCGGCGGCGGCGGAGCGGCGTCGCCGGCGCTGATCGGCGCGACCGGGCGCTACGCGGCGGCGCAGGCCCCACCGGCGGCGCGCAACGTCGTCGTGATCGTGCTCGACAACGTGCGCGCGGATCACGTCGGCGCGTATGGCAGCCGGCGTGTGAAGACGCCGAGCATCGACGCGCTCGCGCGCCGGAGCCTGCGCTTCACCGAGTTCCGGCCCGAGGTCTTCCCGACGATCCCCGCGCGCCGCTCGATCATGACCGGCCAGCGCGTCTATCCCTTCCGCGGCTGGAATCCGACGCGTGGCCTGCCCCAGGAACCCGGCTGGGAGCCGATCGCGGCCGGCACGCCGACGTTCACCGACGTCCTGCGCCGCGCGGGCTACCGCACCGGCTACGTGACCGACAACCCGCACATCCTGCTGGCACCCTACGATTCGTTCCGCGCGCGCTTCGACGACGCCGTCGGGGTGCGCGGCCAGGTCCCGCCGCGCAGCGCGCCGTCAGCCAAGGTCTCCGAGCGCGAAGTGCGCCGCAACGTCACCCCGCGCCTGCGCGGGACCTCGACCGGCCGGCGGCTGCGCAACTACCTGCAGGTGACCGCCGGACAGGATGGCGAGGCCGACTACAACGCCCCGCGCGTGTTCACCGAGGCATCGCGCTGGCTCGAGCGCGCGGTGCGCGCCGAGCAGCCGTTCGCGCTCGTGGTCGACTCCTTCGATCCCCACGAGCCCTGGGACCCGCCGCAGAGCTACATCCGCCGCTACGGCAAGGGGCGCGCCAACGGCGTCAAGCCGATCCAGCCGTTTCCCTCCCCCGGCAGCAATGTCCGCGACGCGCGGATCTCGCGGGCGGTACTCGACCGCGCGCGCAACCTCTACGCGGCCGAGCTGACGCTCGTCGACGCGTGGCTGGGGAGGTTCCTCACGCGGCTGGGCCAGCTCGGGCTCGCGCAGGACACGCTGATCGTCCTCGCCAGCGACCACGGCGTGATGCTCGGCGAGCGCGGCTACATCGGCAAGACCGGCACGCAGATGTACCGCGAGATCACCAACGTGCCGCTGCTGATCTGCGACCCGGCCGGGCGCCGCGCGGGCAACACCAGCGACTACCTCGCCCAGACGCACGACATCGGTCCGACCGTGCTCTCCTTCCTCGGGCGCCAGGCTCCGCGCGTGATGGACGGCGCCGACCTCTCGCCGCTGTTCGGCGGCGCAAGCCCGCGGGCGCGCAGCTTCCAGACCGCCAGCTATGGGGACCAGGTCAGCGTGAGCACGTCGCGCTGGCTGCTGATCGCCGACAACCAAGGTCGCGACAAGCGCCTCTTCGACCGCCGGCGCGATCCGGGCGAGCGGCGCGACGTCGCGCGGCGCCACCCCAAGGTCGTGCGCAGGCTGTGGCGTCAGGTCATCCGCGAGGCCGGCGGGAAGCGGCTGCCGCGGTTCGGATGAAGTGACGCTGCGGTGCTCGCCCGTGGAGAGCCTCGGTGCGGTGCTCGGCCGAGGAGAATCGGGTCCGGTGCTCGCGCGATCGGCGATCGCGCTGCGCTCCTCCCCGGCGATCGGCCTGCGCTCCTGCCGAGGCGCCCGGGCTGCGCTCCTCCCGAGGCGATCGGCTGCGCTGCTCGCCTGGGTGCCGTCCCGGCCCTCGCCGTCCCGCTCGCGCTCTAGGCTGCCGGCCAATGTCCGTCGCCGCGCTCGACCTCGACCTCGAGGCCTTCCAGGGGCCCTTCGACCTGCTGCTCACGCTCGTCCTGCGCGAGGAGATCGACCTGCTCGAGGTCGACCTCGCTGACGTCGTGGTCGCCTACGTCGACCACCTCGAGGCCAGCGGCCGGCTCGACCTCGAGGCGGCGACCGAGTTCCTCGTCCTGATCGCGGCGCTGCTCGAGCTCAAGTCGCGCCTGATGCTGCCGGTCGAGGAGGACGAGGACGGCCTCGACCTCGAGCCCGGGGAGGCGGCTGAGGAGCTGCTGGCGCGGATGCTCGAGTATCACCGCTATCGCGGGCTGGCCGGGCACCTGCGCGCGCGCCTGGAGGCTGAGCAGGGGTTCCGCTATCGCTCGGCCCCACTGCCGCCGCACCTGCGCCGCGTGTCGGTCGAGCACGCCGAGGCCGCCTATGCGCCGGACCAGCTCGGCGCTTCGCTCGGGGGCCTGCTGCGCCACCCGCCGGTGCTCGACCTCGGCCACCTCGCCCGCCCCCACGTGTCGATCGAGCAGCGCCTCGATCACCTGCGCTCACTGCTTTCGCGCGGCACGCAGTTCGGGTTCGACGACGCGGTGCGCGGCGCCGATCGCGTGACCGAGGCGGTGACGCTGTTCGCACTGCTCGAGCTCTACAAGGCAGGCGAGGCCGACTTCGAGCAGGCCGAGGCGTTCGGGCCGATCGCGATCCGGGCGGGCACCACCGGGCGCGACGCGCTCGCCGGCCCCGCGCCCGATGGGTCCGCCGGCCGCGGCGCGCTCGCGGGCTCCGACGCGGTGGAGCCGCCCGCGTGAACGAGCTCGCGCGCGTCGTCGAGGCGCTGCTGTTCCTTTCGGCCGACCCGCTGCCGATCGAGCGGCTCGCCGACGCCGGCGAGAGCTCGGAGGGCGAGGTCGTCGAGGCGCTCGCGCGCCTGCGCGAGCACTACGCCGAGGGCTTCCGCGGCGTCGTCCTGCGCGAGGTTGCCGGCGGCTTCACGCTCGCGACCGACCCGGTCGCCGAGCGCGCCGCCCGGCGCCTGCTCTCGCGGCCGCGCACACCGCCGCTGACCCAGGCCCAGGCCGAGTGCCTCGGCATCGTCGCCTACCTGCAGCCGGTCTCGCGGCCCGAGATGGCCCGCATCCGGGGGGTGGCTTCGGACTCCGCGGTCGGCACGCTGCTCGAGCGCGGGCTGATCGACGAGTCGGGGCGGTCGCGCTTCGGTGCGGTGCTCTACCGGACCACCGAGCTCTTCGAGAAGCTGTTCGGGCTCGACGCGCTGGACTCGCTGCCCGACATCGCCGGCTTTGACCCCTCGCCCGCGGACGAGCGCGGCCTGCGCGAGCGGCTGCTCAAGGCCGGCGAGGCGCGCGCGCAGGCCTGAGCGCTCGAAGTACGGAGCGGCCTAACCACCGTCGAGTACCCCGACGAGATCGACGCGCGGATCCACCGCAACGTCGAGGAGGCCGACGCCTCCGAAGAGCGCTGGTGGCGTGAGCAGAACGCGCTCGCGTGAAGCTGCTGCTCGACGAGATGCTCCCAGCGACGATCGCCGAGCAGTTCCGCAGACGCGGCGAAGACGTCTCGGCCGTGGCCGAGCACCGTGAGCTGCGGGGCCTTCCGGACCCAGGCCTCTTCGCGCGTGCGCAGATGGACGCGCACTCGGTTGTCACCTACAACCGCGACGACTTCCTCGGACTCGACCGGCGCTACCGCGACGAGGGCCGCGGCCACCATGGCATCGTCATCCTCAACCCGCGGCGCTTTCCGCAGGGACCCACCAGCGTTGGTCCGCTCGTCACGGCCCTCGAGGCGCTGCTCAGCCGGCCCGCCGTACGCGAGCTTCGTGCACTGGCTCCCCTGAGCCAAGCCATCCCATCTCACCTCCACGAGCTCGGGCGCGGCGCGGACTCCTCGACGACATATTGCGCAGCACCTGCACCATCGCCGCGCTCGCCGGTGACGGCGGCGTCAGCGCGCAGGCGCAGCGCTCGCGGCTCGCGCGCCTGCGCCGGTTGCTGCGAGCTGCCCGCAGGCGGCATCGATATCACGCCCCCGCGTGAGCCGGACCGTCGCGGGGACACCGCGCTCCTCGAGGGCCGAGCGGAACGCGTCGATCGCGGCTCTGCTCGAGCCCTCGAAGGCCGAGCCGGTCGGGTTGTAGGGGATCAGGTTGACCTTGAACGCCGTCTCCGGCGTCAGCAGTGCCGCGAGCGCGATCGCCTGCTCGTAGCGGTCGTTGATCCCGCCGAGCATCAGGTACTCTACGTAGACCCGCCGCCGCCGCGCCGCGTGCCAGCGCCGGCAGGCATCGAGCACGTCGGCGAGTGGGTAGCGCTCGTTGACCGGCATCAGCTCCGAGCGCAGCGCGTCGTCGGGCGCGTGTAGCGAGAGCGCGAGGCGGATCGTCGGCCCGTCGCGCTCGGCGAGCCGGTCGATGCCCGGGATCCAGCCGACCGTGGAGATCGTCGTGTTCGAGGGGTGGATGCCGATATCGGGCAGCCGCTCGCAGGCGGCGAGCACGTTGTCGAGGTTCAGCAGCGGCTCGCCCATGCCCATGAAGACGCAGTGGTCCCGTCGCGGCGGCGCGACGGCGCCATTGCTCTCGGAGGGCGAGGCTGGATGCCCCGCCGAGACCTCCTTGCGGCGGAAGTGCAGCGCCTGGTCGAGGATCTCCGAGGCGGTCAGGTTTCGCCCGAACGCCATCGACCCGGTCGCGCAGAAGGTGCACGTCAGCGGGCAGCCCGACTGGCTCGAGAGGCACACCGAGCGGCGACCCCCGCGGGAAGGATTCGGCACGGATGCCGAATGCTTCGCACCCCCTCGGGAAGGATTCGGCACGGATGCCGAATGCTTCGCACTCCCTCGATACCGCATCAGGACGGCCTCGAGCGGGCGCGCGTCGGCGGTGTGAAACAGGGCCTTCTCGGTCCCGTCGCTCGCCAGGGTCTCGCGCTCGAGCGTCAGGCCGGAGAGCGGGACGCTGCGCTCGAGATCGACGCGCAGCGCCTCGGGGAGGTTGGTCATCTCCGCGTAGGAGCTCGCCCCGCGCGCCGCCCACTCCCACACCTGCTGGGCGCGAAAGGCCGGCTGGCCGCGCTGTGCGAGCGTCGCCCGGAGCAGGTCGAGGTCCACGCCCTGAGTTTGGCAGCCGCGCCGCAGGGCGCAGCTCTCACGGTCGCGGGGCGGATGTCTGGATCGAGCTGCCGTGCGCCGGCCGGCTCGAGCTGCCGTGCGCCCGCCGGCTCTAGCATGCCCCGCATGTCATCGCTCGCCGATCTCGCCAAGCAGCCCGACGCCCGCGAGGAGCAGATCGTGACGGTGCTCGAGCAGGCCTTCGAGGAGCTGATCGGCAACGACCCGCGCGCGTTCCGGCGCAAGTTCCGCAAGATGGCCGCGGATCCGTTCGCCTTCTACCGCGGCAGCGCGCCGCTGTTCTACGCCGACATGGACGAGCTCGACGACCGCTTCGTCGATAAGCGCACACGGCGGGTCTGGATCCAGGGGGACCTGCACGCCGAGAACTACGGCACCTACATGTCCGCCGACGGCGTGCTGGTCTTCGACGTCAACGACTTCGACGAGGCATACCTCGGGCACTACACCTGGGACCTGCGGCGGATGGCCGCGAGCCTCGGGCTGATCGGCTTTGCGAAGGCCTTCTCCGACGACACGATCCGCGCTGCGATCACCACCTACGCCACCAGCTACCTCGATCAGGTGCACGCCTTCTCGGCGGGGGACCGCGACGACGAGTTCCGGCTGACGCTCGCCACGACAGAGGGGATCCTCAAGGCCGTGCTCGAGGACGCCCGCGCGGAGACCCGCATCGGTCAGCTCGACTCCCAGACGCGCGTCGAGGACGGCGACCGGCGGTTTCGCGAGGGCGGAGGCATGCGCCGGCTCGGCGCCGACGAGCAGGGCGAGGTCTACGCCGCCTTCCAGGGCTACCTCGCGACGATCCCCGCGGAAAAGCGCCAGGAGAGCGTCTCCTACACCGTCAAGGACATCGTCGGGCGCACCGGGTTCGGCATCGGCTCGGCCGGGCTCCCCGCCTACAGCCTGCTGATCGAGGGGCGCACCGAGGCGCTGGAGAACGACGTGATCCTGTCGATGAAGCAGGGCAACGTCGCCGCTCCGAGCCGGGTCATCGACGACCCCAAGCTCGCCAAGGAGTTCCAGCACCACGGCCACCGCACCGCGGTCTCCCAGCGCGCTCTGCAGGCTCACGCAGATCCGTGGCTGGGTTGGTGCGAGCTGCGCGGCAAGGGCTTCGTCGTCGCGGAGGTCTCGCCCTATGAGGCCGACCTCGACTGGGACGTCGTCTCCGAGCCCGACGAGATGGTCTCGCTGGTGGGATCGCTGGGCCAGGCGACTGCGAAGATCCACTGCGTCTCGGACGCCGGCTCGGACCAGACGCTCGTCGAGTTCCAGACCGAGGAGGCGATCGCCGCCGTCGTCGGCGACGATCGCGACGGCTTCGCGCAGGAGCTCGCCGATTTCGGCACGAGCTACGCGCAGCTCGCGCGCGACGACCACCGGCGCTTCGTCGATGCCTTCCGCAGCGGGGCGTTCACCGGCCTGCCCGCGGACTGAGGCGGCCAGCGTGCGCCTGGCGAAGTTCCTCGCCCATGCTGGGGTGGCCTCTCGGCGCGCCTCCGAGGAGCTGATCGCCGCCGGGCGGGTGCGCGTCGGCGGTGAGCCGGTCCGCGACCCCGCGCGCGACGTGGACGAGAGCAGCGCGGTGACCGTCGACGGCCGCGCGATCGCTCCGGAGCCGCTGGAGGTGCATGCCCTGAACAAGCCCGCGGGCGTCGTCTCGACCGCCCACGACACCCACCGGCGGCGCACGGTCGTCGAGCTCGTGCCCTCGCAGCGGCGCCTGTACCCGGTCGGGCGCCTCGATGCCGACAGCACCGGCCTACTGCTGCTGACCAACGACGGCGCGCTCGCGCAGCGCCTGACCCATCCGCGCCACGGCGTCGAGAAGGTCTATCGCGCGCGGGTGCTGCCGGCGCGGGTATCCGAGCGCGCGCTGGCGGCGCTGCGTGAGGGCGTCGAGCTCGACGACGGCATGACGGCCCCCGCTGACGCGCGCACGCTCGCGCCCGGCGTGCTCGAGCTGCGCCTGCGCGAGGGACGCAAGCGCCAGGTGCGGCGCATGTGCGAGGCAGTCGGCCACCGCGTCACCTCGCTTTCGCGCACCGCCTTCGGTCCGCTTGCCCTCGAAGGCCTCGCGCCCGGGGAGTCGAGGCGGCTGAGCGAGACCGAGGTGCAGCGGCTGCGCTCGGACTGACGGGAGCCTCACGCCTTCGACCCGCGACGCCCCTCGTGCGCGTCTACGGACTGCGACTGCCGCTCGCCTGAGACAATCACCGCCGTGAGGCTGCGCGCGCTGCGAGGCGCCACTACGACCGAGGCCAACGACTCCGGGGCGATCGTCAGCGCCACCGAGGAGCTCGTGCGCGAGCTGATGCAGCGCAACGCGCTCGACGTCGAGGCGATGGTCAGCGCGATCTTCACGACCACCGCGGACCTCGACGCCGAGTTCCCGGCGCTCGCGGCGCGTAACCTCGGCCTCTCCGCGCTGCCGCTGCTGTGTGCGCGCGAGATCCCGGTGCCCGGCGCGCTGCCGCGCACGATCCGCGTCCTCGTGCACTGCTACGCCGACGAGTCGACGCCCTCGCGCCACGTCTATCTGCGCGAGGCCCAGACGCTGCGGCGTGACCTGGAGGGAGCCCAGTGACCGGTATCGAGTTCAACCGCAGGCTCGCGGCGATCCCCGCCTATCCGGTGGCGGAGACCTATGCGCTGCAGGGTGATCCCCCCGGGGCCACCCTTCGCGGGGACGAGCTGGTCAAGCTCGCCTCCAACGAGAGCCCCTTCGGGCCGGCGGCAGCGGTGATCGGCGCGATCCAGGGTCGCCTGGAGACGCTCAACCGCTAACCCGACCCGTCGAAGTCGGCGCTGCGGCGGGCCATCGCAGATCGCACCGGCGTCGCGCCGGAGCGGGTGACGGTCGGCAACGGCTCGTGCGAGATCCTGCTCGCCGCCGGCGACGCGCTGCTCGAGCCCGGCGCCGAGCTGGTCTACGCCTGGCCTTCGTTCTCGATCTACCCGCAGCTCGCCGCGCAGTCCGGCGCGCGCGCCGCGACGGTCCCGCTCGATGAGCACGCCTGCCACGACCTCGATGCGATGGCGCGCGAGGTCAACGCGGCGACGCGCCTGGTGATCGTCTGCAACCCCAACAATCCGACCGCGACGGCGCTGCCGATTGAGGCGATCGACGCGTTCGTCGGCGCCCTGCCGCGTCACGTGGTCGTGATCCTCGACGAGGCCTACGTCGAGTTCTCGCTGCTGCAGGATCCCGACGACTCGCTCGACCTGCTCGCGCGCCACCCGAACCTCGTCCTGCTGCGCACGTTCTCCAAGATCTACGGTCTCTGTGGCCTGCGTGTGGGCTACGCGCTGGGCTCGGAGCGCTTCCGCGATGCGATCGACCGCGTGCGCCAGCCGTTCTCGGTCAACGCGCTCGCCCAGGTGGCTGCCACCGAGGCGATTCGCCACCAGGACGAGGTCGAGCGCCGTGTCGAGCGCACCGCGATCGAGCGCATCCACGTCGGCTCCGAGCTCGCCGAGCGCGGCCTGCAGAGCACCGACAGCCAGGCGAACTTCGCCTGGGTCTCGCTCGGCGGGCGCGACGAGGACCGCATCATGCAGGGCCTCGCGCAGCGTGGCGTGATCGTGCGTGCCGGGCGGGCGCTGGGGGAGGAGGGGCGCCTGCGCGTGACCTACGGCACGCGCACCGAGAACGACGCCTTCCTCGCGGCGCTTGACGAACTGTTGTAGGGATTCGGGCCGGTACGCGCGGCGCCGGCTGCGCTCCTCCTAGGAATTCGGCTTGGTCGGCACCTCGGGCTCGCCGAGCCCAAACGTCTGGTAGGCGCCAAATCGCGCGAAGGTCCTGTGGGTGGGGCCATGCCAGTCCGAGGATGCGGTCATGGCGAGGCCGCGCTCGCGGCAGACGCCGACCAGCCACTCGACCTGCTCGCGGGTGTGGGAGGGGTAGAAGACCTCGATGCCGTCGAAGTCGAGCTCGTCGAGCAGCGCTGCGACCTCGTGTGGCTCGTCGAGGTCCCAGAAGGGATGGGCGAGCACGGCGACGCCGCCCGCGGCGTGGATCAGCTCGACGCCCTCGAACGCGGTCGGCCAGCGCCGCCCGACGAACGTCGGGACGCCCGGCACGAGGTAGCGCTCGAAGAACGGCCCGAGGTCCCCGGTGACTCCGGCGGCCCTGGCGATGTGGGGACGGCCGATCGAGCTCGCGTCGCCGGCCTGGGCGATCGCGCCCTCGAGGCTCACCTCGACGCCGGCGGCGTTGAGGTTGGCGATCAGCTCCTCGGCGCGCGTGACGCGCTCCTGCTGGGCACGGCCGCAGGCCGCGGCCATCGCCTCCGGGTCGATCCAGTAGCCGAGCACGTGCAGGTCCTCGGCGAGCGGGTGCGCGCATGACATCTCGGCGGCGGGAACGAGCTCGATGCCGTGGCGCCGTGCGGCCGCAGCGGCCTCGGCGAGCCCGTCGACCGCGTCGTGATCCGTCAGCGCGAACGTGGTCACCCCGGCTGCCACGGCCGCGTCGACGACCTCCGCGGGCGGGAGCTGGCCGTCGGAGACGGTCGAGTGAGCCTGAAGCTCGATCACGGCGGCGCTGGACCGTAGCTGGCGCGGCGGACGAGCTGCCCGGAGGTTGGCCTACCGGATGGCCTCCACGACTGCGGCCAAGTCCTCCTCGCCGTACCCAGCGCGCTCAGCGGCCCGGAATCGCTGCTCGACCGCAGCGCCGACCACCAGCTCGAGGTCGTGCCGCGCCGCGGTCAGCGCCAGCAGCCACGAGTTGAGGACGAGCTTCATGCGCGTGCCCGCGCCGGCCTCGGGGCGATCATGGCGCCTGCCTACCCGCGCAGCCCCGCCTCAAGCGTTTGCGCCTGCACGCGAGGGCTGCTAGAACAAGACCTCGATGTGCCGCGTGGCCTCGCCGACCTGCAGTGTCGCCCGCTCGGGCGCCCGTCGGCCTGCCCGCTCCTGGTATTGGCGATTTAGCTAGGCGTCCGGCCCGCGGCAGTCGCTCCCGCGCCGGCCGAGAGCTTCGCCGGGCGCCACCCCCGCCGGCCTGCGACCAGGCCGGCTCCGTACCAGTCACAGAACCCGTTTGAGTAGCGTGAGAGGCAGCGAATGATGATCGTGATGAGAGAGGGGGCGTCCGAGCAGGAGCTGGGCTCGGTGATCGCCCACGTCGAGTCGACCGGGGCGAGGGCTCACGTCATCCGCGGCGAGGTGCGTACCGTGATCGGCGCGATCGGGGATCGCGAGCCGGTCGCCGGCCTGGCGCTCGAGGGCCACGCCGGCGTCGATCACGTCGTGCCGATCAGCCGCCCCTACAAGCTCGCGTCGGCCGAGCTCGCCCACGGGGATCGCACCGTGATCGACGTCCTCGGCCGCCGGATCGGCGGCGAGCACTTCGCCACGATCGCGGGTCCGTGCACGGTCGAGTCGCGCGATGTGCTGCTCGAGGCAGCCCAGGCGGTCAAGGACGCAGGCGCCCAGCTCCTGCGCGGTGGGGCCTACAAGCCGCGCACCTCGCCCTACGCCTTCCAGGGTCTCGGCGCCGAGGGCCTGCGCCTGCTCGCCGAGGCCAGGCAGGTCACCGGCATGCCGATCGTGACCGAGCTGATGGACGTGCGCGACCTCGAGGCCGTGGCCGAGGTCGCCGACGTGATCCAGCTCGGCGCGCGTAGCATGCAGAACTACACGCTGCTGGCGGAGGTCGGGCGCTCCGGCGTGCCGGTGATGATCAAGCGCGGCCTCTCGGCGACGCTCGAGGAGCTGTTGATGGCCTCCGAGTACGTGCTCAAGGAGGGCAACCCGAACGTGATGCTGTGCGAGCGTGGAATCCGCACCTTCGAGACCGGCTACCGCTTCACGCTCGACCTGATGGCCGTCCCGGTGCTCAAGGAGCTGACCCACCTGCCCGTGATCGTCGACCCCAGCCACGCCGCGGGCCGGCGCGAGCTGGTGCCCTCCATGGCCCTCGCCGCGGCGGCCGCGGGCGCCGACGGGATCATCGTCGAGGTCCACCCCGAGCCCGAGCACGCGATCTGCGACGGACCCCAGCAGCTGCACACCGACGGCTTCGCCGATCTGCTGAGGCGGGTCGAGCAGGCCGCCGAGCTCGCCGGCAAGCGCGTCCCCGCGGCCGTCTGACATGGCCGTGAGCGGCCCGCGCAACCTCGATCGCGTACGCGATCGCCGCATCGAGCGCGTCGTGCCGCTGACGACGCCCGCGCGGCTGCTCGAGGCGCTGCCCCTGAGCCCCGGCCAGGCCGAGGTCGTGATGCGCGGGCGCGGCGAGGTTGCCGAGATCCTCCAGGCCACCGACGACCGGCTGCTCGTGGTCGTGGGGCCGTGCAGCGTCCACGACGCCGAGGCGGCACTCGACTACGCCCGCCGCCTGAGCGCCGTCGCGGCGGATCTGTCGCGGGACCTCTGCGTGGCGATGCGCGTCTACTTCGAGAAGCCGCGCACGACCACCGGTTGGAAGGGGATGATCAACGACCCCCACCTCGACGGGTCGGGAGACGTCAACACCGGGCTGCGCAAGGCGCGCGAGCTGCTGCTCGAGGTGCTCGGGCTCGGCCTGCCCGTCGGCTGCGAGTTCCTCGACCCGATCACGCCGCAGTACATCTCCGACACCGTCTCCTGGGGCGCGATCGGCGCGCGCACCACCGAGAGCCAGATCCACCGCCAGCTCGGGTCCGGCCTGTCGATGCCCGTCGGCTTCAAGAACCGAACCGACGGCAACGTCCAGGTCGCCGTCGACGCCGTGCGCGCCGCAGCCGCTACCCACGCCTTCGCGGGCGTCGCCGCAGACGGCACGCCGGCGATCCTGCACACCCGCGGCAACCCCGACTGTCACGTGATCCTGCGCGGGGGAAGCGGCGAGCCCAACAACGGTCCCCTCGGCGTCGCGGCTGCGCTCACGCGGCTGCGCGACGCCGGCCTCGCCGAGCGGCTGGTCGTCGATGCCTCCCACGACAACAGCGGCAAGGACCACGAGCGTCAGCCCGGCTCCGCGGCCGAGATCGCCGCCCAGGTCGCCGACGGGGAGCGCGCGATCGTCGGGGTGATGCTCGAATCCTTTCTGGTCGCCGGGCGCCAGGAGCGCCACCCCGACGTGCCGCTGACCTACGGCCAGTCGATCACCGACGCGTGCATGGACTGGGACGCGACCGCCGCGGTGCTCGAGCAGCTCGCGGTCGCGGTGCACAGCCGCCGCGCGGCGTGAGTCCTTTTACTTCGTGGTAGATTAGTAAAGGCGATGCCGAAGCTCTCGAGCAAGAACCAAGTCACCGTTCCGGTTTCCGTCCTCCGCGAGGCTGGACTCGAACCGGGCGACGAGTTGACGATCCGGGTCTCGGGACGAGGACGCCTGGAGATCGAGCGTCGTCTTGGCTTCATCGAGGAGTTCGCGGGCAGCCTCCCGCCCGGCACCTACCCGCCCGGCTACCTCGACCGGCTGCGCGACGAATGGGACCATTAGCGCTCGACGCCAGTGTCGTCATCGCCCTCCTCGATGGCGCCGATGCGCATCATGAGCGGGCCGTCGCCGAGCTCAGCAGCCGTCAAGGCGGTCCGCCGGACCTGCTGATCGCCGCAACGGCCTACACGGAGGCCCTCATCCGGCCGCTGCGCGACGGCCACGGGGACACGGTCGAGCGCTTTCTCGCGCGGGGGCCGGTGGAAGTCGTCCCGATCGACCGCACCGTGGCTGCAGCGGCGGCGCGGCTGCGAGCCGACCACGCCTCCCTTCGTCTCGGCGACGCGCTCGTGTTGGCAACCGCTCACGCCCGGGAGGCCGAGCTGCTGACGTTCGACGAGCGTCTGCATCGGATCGCACGCCGAGGCCACGGGTGAAGATCGCGGTCCTCGGCGTCGGGCTGATCGGTGGATCGATCGGACTCGCCGCGCGCCAGCGCGTCGAGGGCGCCGCCGTCGTCGGCTTCGGTCGCTCCGCGCACCGCCTGCGCCTCGCGGCCGGCCTCGGTGCGATCGATCGCGCGGCTGAGTCGTTGCAGGACGCCCTGGACGGGGCCGATGTCTGCGTCTGCGCCGCACCGGTGGGCGCGCTGCCCGAGCAGATCTCCGTCGCGCTTGCTGCCGCGGGCCCGGACTGCGCCGTCACCGACGTCGGCTCGGTCAAGCGCGGGGTCGTCGAGGCATTCGCCGACGAGCGCTTCGTGGGCGGGCACCCGATCGCGGGCGGCGAGACTGCCGGTGTCGAGCACGCCCGGCCGGACCTCTTCGACGGCGCGACCTGGTACCTGACGCCGTCGGAGACCTCGTCCGGGTTGCTCTACGAGCGCCTGCACCGCCTGATCATCGCCCTCGGCGCTCGTCCGACCGCGATCGACGCTGACGCGCACGACCGCATGCTCGCCTCCATCAGCCACCTGCCCCACGTGCTCGCCAACGTGCTCGTCGCCCAGGCTGCCGGCCGCGGTGAGCTGCCACGGATCGGGCCGAGCTTCCGGGACGCGACGCGGGTGGCGGGGGCGAACACCGCCGTGTGGGCCGACATCTACCTCGCCAACCGGACGGCGATCGCCGACGAGATCGACGCGGCGGTGAGCCGGCTGCAGGCGATCGCGGGCGAGTTGCGGGCCGGGGACGGCGAGGCGGTGCGGGCGTGGAACGATGCCGCGGCAGAGCACCGCCGCCGCCTGCTCGAGGGCGAGCTGTCGTCCGATTCGGTCCACGAGCTCCGCCTGACGGTGCCCAACCGGCCCGGAGTCGTCGCCCAGGTCGCGCTCGCGCTCGGACGGGCGGGCGTGAACATCGTCGACCTCGCGCTGGCCCCGGCCGCCGACATGCGCTCGGGGGCGATGACCCTCTGGGTCGCCGGCGACGAGCCGGCGGAGGGGGCGGTGGCGCTGATCGAGGAGCTCGGCTTCGCGGTCGCGCGCGGGTAGTGCATCCGGCTTGGGGCCGATCCGAGCGTCGGACGCGCCCGCCCGGCCTGCTCCGGGCAACGCGTCGGGGCCAGCCCGCGCGGCCGGGTATCGTCGGCGCGGTGAGACGCCGACCGCTCCCGTGGCCAGCCGACCTGCGGGCGGGGCGAGCGTGACCTCGGTCCGGTTCGAACCCTCGGGTCCGCTGCGCGGCAGCCTGCGCCCGCCGCCGGACAAGTCGATCTCCCACAGGGCCGCACTGTTCGGAGCGATGTGCGACGAGCCGGTGACCGTGCGCAACTACCTCGACTCCGGGGACACGCGCTCGACGATCAACGCGCTGCTGTCGCTCGGCGCGGCGGTCGAGGAGAGCCGGGGCGGGGCAGCGGGGGCCCGCTGCGACCTGCTCGTGCGCGGCGTCGGTCTGCACGGGGCGCTGGAGGCGACCGGCGGGCGCCTCGACGTCGGCAACTCGGGCACGCTGCTGCGGCTGCTGCCCGCCTGGCTCGCGGGCCAGGCCGGCGGCGAGTGGAGCCTGGACGGGGACGCCTCGATCCGCCGCCGGCCCGTCGATCGCGTGGTCGAGCCGCTCGCGCGCATGGGCGCGGGGGTCCAGGCGCGCGATGGGCGCTTCACGCCGCTGCTGGTCAGGGGCACCGAGCTGCAGGGCATCGAGTACGAGCTCCCGGTCGCCAGCGCCCAGGTCAAGTCGTGCGTCCTGATCGCGGGGATGCTCGCGGACGGCAGCACGACGCTGATCGAGGGCTCCCAGAGCCGCGACCACACCGAGCGCATCCTGCGCCGCTCGCGCGTGCCCTTCGAGCGCGTGGGCCGCTCCACGACCGTCGCCGGCGTCGACGAGCTCGAGCTCGACGAGGTCGTCGTACCCGGCGATCCCTCCTCGGCCGCGTTCATGGTCGCGGCGGCGTGCCTGGTCCCCGGCTCGCGGGTCGTGATCGAGGGCGTCGGGCTCAACTGGACGCGGACCGCCTTCCTCCAGATCGCACAGCGCATGGGTGGGGTCGTGCTCGGCGACCTCGAGCCGCCCGGCACCGAGGCCGACGACGAGCCGATCGGCGAGATCGACGTCGCCTGGGGTCCGCTCGAGGCGACCGAGGTCGGCGCCGAGGAGGTTCCGCTGGCGATCGACGAGCTGACGCTCGTCGGGCTGATGGGGGCCTTCGCCGACGGCGAGACGGTGCTCCGCGACGCGAGCGAGCTGCGCCACAAGGAGTCCGACCGCATCGCGGCCCTCGTCGAGGGCCTGCGTGCCCTGGGGGCGGACATCGAGGAGGGCGGCGACGGCTTCGTCGTGCGCGGGGACGGCACTCCGCTGCGCGGCGGGACGCTCGACGCCCGCGGCGATCACCGCCTGGCGATGCTCGGCGCGATCGCGGGCCTCGCCTCGCGCGAAGGGGTGGAGGTCGTCGGGATGGAGGCCGCCGCGGTCTCCTACCCCGAGTTCGAGCAGGATCTGGCGGCACTGCTGCGGTGATCGGCGCTGGAGCGCAACCCGCGGGCCGCGGGTGGGTTGTGGCGGGTATGAGACGACTGCTGCTGCCCGCGCTGGCCGCCGCCGCGATCGCCGCGGCCGCCGCGCCCGCCGCCCACGCGACCTTCCCCGGCAAGAACGGCCGTGTCGCCTACGCGGGGACGATGACCGGCGAGACCGACGACGGGAGCAAGCTCTCGCAGCGCGGCATCGGCACGGTGTCCTCCGAGGGCGGGCGCGACCGCGGCGCCAACTTCCTGCGCCAGTGCTCGCTCGCGGACGGGGTCCCCGAGCAGGGCGACTGCGAGATTCAGTACCGCTCGCCCGCCTGGGCGCCGAGCGGCCGGGCGCTCGCCTTCGACGCCGGCGACTCGCTCGCGCTGATCGGCCGCGGCGGCGACGACTTCGAGGCGCTGCGCGCAGTCACCGACGACGACGGCGAGCCGGGCTTCGCGCCGTCGGGTACGCGGATCGCCTTCTCGGGCCGCCGCGGCGGGACGCGCGACGTCTATGTCTACGACCGCCGCAGCGGTCGCGCGCGGCGGATCGTTCGGCGCGCCTCCGCGCCCGACTGGGCCGCGCGCGGGCGGCGGATCGCCTTCGTGCGCTCGGGCAACCTCTTCACCGCCCGCGACGACGGCCGCCGCGTGCGCCGCCTGACGCGCGCCGGCGGGCGCGCGCCGAGCTTCTCCCCGAGCGGCCGCTCGATCGCCTTCGCCCGCGGCGGTGGCATCTACGTGATGCCCGCGCGCGGCGGCCGCGCCCGGCGCGTGGTGCGCTGCTCGCGCTGCGTCGAGCCTTCCTTCTCGCCCGACGGGCGCAGGATCGTCTACGAGCAGGGCGGGCGGGGCGGGGACCAGGGTGGCCTGCGCGTCGTGCGCACCCGCGACGGCCGCCCGCTCGCGGAGCTGATCTCCAACGGCGGCGAGTCGTTCCAGGCCGTCCAGCCGGTCTGGCAGCCGGTGCGCTGAGCCGGGCCTGCGGTGGTGGTCGACGCTCGAGGCGGCGTGGATCAACGTGACGCTGTTCGACCGCGCGGCGCCGGCGCTGAGCGTGGCCGAGCTGCGCAAGCTGGACATGGGCGACGAGGTGGTGGGCGAGGCGGCCGCGCTCCTCGGCCTGCTGGCCTGACCGCCGGGCCTCTGGGGACACACCGATCGCAGTGCGAGCGACGCCGCCATGTGCCGGGGTCATGCAGCCGCGTGCCGCGCCCTCGCCCCCTGCTTCTCCAGGACCAGCGCCACCGATGTGAACAGCGAGCGCGCGGCCTGGAGGATCACGTGCGGGTGGTACTCGCCGGTGGCGGGCTCGAGGCTGCCGTCGCGGTGCAGGCGGCAGACTCGCTCGCGGGCCCCGCGCCCAGAGTAGCCTCTCGCGGCGATGGTCGTGGCGATCGATGGCCCCGCCGGGGCGGGCAAGAGCACGGTCGCGGGGGGGGGGGGGGGGGGGGGGGGGGGGGGGGGGGGGGGGGGGGGGGGGGGGGGGGGGGGGGGGGGGGGGGGGGGGGGGGGGGGGGGGGGGGGGGGGGGGGGGGGGGGGGGGGGGAGGGGGGGGGGG
>JBPCPD010000144.1:0-17516 GCA_050999535.1 Thermoleophilaceae bacterium | reverse complement strand
CCGTCGGCCAACCCAGCCGCGGCCCCCACCGCTGCGCCGTCGACCGACTCGGCCGCCGCTCCCGCCGCGCCGCCGCCATCCTCATCGCCGGGCTCAATTCCCACCGCCGCCGCCAGCGCCGCGGCGTCGCGCTCCGGGAGAACGTCCGCCGCCGCGGCGATCAGGCCGGACAAGTCGCGGGCGACGAGCACTGGCGCGCGCCGACGCAGCTCGGGGCCCGCCCACTCGCCCAGGCGCAGACCTCCGGGAACGCGCTCGAGGCGCACGAGGTAGCGCACGCCCTCGGCGTCCTCGTAGGGCCCGGCGCTGACCTGCGGGCCGCTGAAGGCCGGTGCCGCCCGACCGCGCTCCGACCGCCGGCGGGTCGTGCTCGTGCCGGGCGAGCGCCTGCGCCCGCCACGGCCGGAATCCAGCGCCGTGCCCTTCGAGCAGATCGGGCAGTCGGCGGTGAAGCGGTTGTGGCGGCAGAAGAGGGGCACCGGAGCCTCAGCATAGGCCCGCCGCAGGCGCGCGTTCACCACGAACTGGATGGCATGGCTGCAAGACGCCTGACGCGCCCCCCGCGATCAGAAGGCGAGGTAGCTGGCCTGCACCTGAAAGGCCTCGTACGTGCGACGTGCGCGCCGATCCGCGGTCAGCAGCTGCGCTCCATGACGGTCGGCGGTGGCCGCGATCAGTCCGTCGTAGAGCGCGCCGCCGCGCAATCCCGCGCCGACCGCCCGATGAATCGCCGCCCGTGCGTCGGCCGCATCGAGCGCGAGCCAGTCGGTCGGGAAGCGGCGCTCGAGCGCCTCGAGCACGACCTCGGGGGCGATCCTTCGCCCCTCCGGCATGCGGCTCAGCGCCGACGTCGTCTCGTAGGCGACGTGCGCCACGAGCCGCGGCGTCGACCGCGCCAGGGCTTCCTGCGCCTCCTCGTGGGCAACGTGCCACGGTGCGAGCGCGGCGATCACCACGCTCGAGTCCGGCGTGATCATCGGCGCGCACGATCGACGGCGTCGCGAACCTCCTCGACGGTCATGGCCGGGATCGGCGCCTGGGGAACGATCACCGGAGCGCCGTTGCGCTGCTCGACGCGCGCCGGGACATCGGGAACGGTCGCTTCGAGGCGCCCATCGGCAGCAGTCAACTCAAGCTCGGTCGGGCCCGTGATCCCGAGCTCGTCGCGCAGGCGCTTGGGTACCACGAGCCGGCCGACGGCGTCGATGGCAACTCGCATGCCAACAACTTACCACCGTGATGCCCGAGGCTGCGGAACCGCGAGGCCCACCGTCCAGCGGCTGCCTCCGCGCCGCCGGGGCCCTGTCACGATGCGCCACCCGATGCGCACCGCGATCATCTCCGACCTGCATCTGGGCACCATCGCCGGCACGGATGTCGCGCGCCGCGAGGACGTCGCCGAGCGGCTGTTCGCCGCGCTCGCGCCCGCGGACCGCGTCGTCGTGCTCGGCGACCTGCTCGAGCTGCGCGAGCGGCCCGCCGCGGAGGTGCTCGAGCTCACGCGCGACTTCCTCGGCGGGCTCGGCGATGCGACGGCCGGCAAGCAGGTCGTGATCGTGCCGGGCAACCACGACTACGAGCTCGTCGCCCCGGCCCTCGACGCGGCCCGGCTCCAGGGCGGCCCGACGCCGGCCGTGGACGCCAGCTTCTCCGCTGCCACGGGCGAGCTCTCGCGCCGCGTCGCGCAGCTGATGCCGCGCAGCGAGGTCGTGCTCGCCTACCCCGGCATCCACCTGCGCGAGGACGTCTTCGCCACTCACGGGCACTACCTCGACGCGCATCTGACCGTGCCGCGACTCGAGTGCATCGTCGCGGGCGTGATCGCGCGCATCGCCGGTCAGCGCGGCGACCGCGAGCTGTCGAGCCCTGCTGCCTACGAGGCGACGCTTGCGCCGCTGTACGCCTTTGCGCACGCCGTCGTGCAGACCTCGCCGTCGCGGACTGCCACCAAGGGCGGCAATCTCTCGCGCTCGGTCTGGCGGCAGTCGAACCCCGGCACGCGGCGCAGCATCCGCGGGTGGGCGCTCGGCGGCGTCGCCATCCCGGCCGCGGTCGGCGCCATCAACCGGATCGGCATCGGCCCGTTTCGCGCGGACATCTCAGCGCTCGAGCTGCGCCGCGCGGGGTTGCGTGCGATGGCCCAGGTCGTCGCGGGCCTGGGCATCGACGCCCCCCACGTGATCTTCGGCCACACCCACCGCGCCGGGCCGCTGCCCGGCGAGGTCGAAGGCTGGTGGCTGCGCGGCGGGACGCGCCTGACGAACACCGGCAGTTGGCTCTACGAAACCGCGTTCGTGCCCGAGCACGACCCGGCGAATCCCTACTGGCCCGGGCGCATCACGTGGCTCGGCGACTCCGGTGCCCCCGAGCACGAGGCCGTGCTGGCCGAGCTCGAGCCGCCGGCCGTTCAGCTCGCCTGAGCCTGCGCGGCGGCCTCGCCGACGGCAGCGACCTCCTCCGCGGCGCGCTCGTCGCCGGCACCCTCGGCCGGCTTGGGCGGCTCGCCCGTCGCCCACTGCTCGTCGAACTCGACCTTCCACCTGCCCTCGGCGTCCTCGCGTGGGGCGATCTTCAGCTTGGCGCGGAAGGTGCGCCCCGAGCGGCCGCGGAAGCCCGCGACCTGTTTCTCGGTGCGCCCGGTCGGCGGCTCGTCGCCGCGCTCGAGCGAGGCCTTCAGCGAGGCCATCAGCTCCTTGGCGACGGCCACCGGGAGGTTCTTGCCGGCCTTCTTCTTCCAGATCACGAACCCGCAGCCGGGGTCCTCCTTGGTCCAGCACGAGTAGCCCTTGCGGTTCTCGTTGACCTCGCGGGCGCAGACCGGGCAGGGGCCGAGCTTGGCGCGCTCGATCTGTACGCCCTTGAGCTTGTCGAGCTCGGCGACCGTGTCGGTGGTGAACTTGGCGATATCGCTCATGAACGCGGGGCGCGAGTCCTCGCCGCGCTCGATCAGGCCCAGGCGGCGCTCCCAGTCGCCGGTCAGCTGCGGCGAGGTCAGCGGGTGCTCGCCGAGCAGGCGGATCACCTGGATCCCCTTCTCGGTCGCGTGCAGGGCGCGGCCCTCGCGCTCGATGTACTCGCGGCCGAGCAGCAGCTCGATCGTCGACGCACGGGTGGCGGGCGTGCCGATGCCCGAGTCCTTCATCGCCTCGCGCAGCTCGTCGTCCTCGATCTGCTTGCCGGCGCTCTCCATCGCGGCCAGCAGCGAGGCCTCGGTGAAGCGCCGCGGCGGCTGAGTCTCCTTACGCAGCGACTCGACCGAACGCGTCTGCACCGGCTCGTCGCGCTCGAGCTTGGGCAGCGACTGGTCGCCACCGGAGTCGTCCTCGCCCTCGGGCGATCCGGGCTCCTCGCCATAGACCGCGCGCCAGCCGGCGATGATCAGCACGCGCCCGCTGGTGCGAAAGATGTGCCCGCCGGCGGGGTGACCCCCTGCGGGGGCACCCCGCGCGGTCACCGTCGTCTCGACGCGCGTGCGCTCGAAGACGGCGTCGGGGTGGAAGATCGACAGGAATCGCTTGGTGACGAGGTCGTAGATCTTGAGCTCGTCCGCGCCCATCTTCGAGAGGTCGTGCTCGGAGCGCGTCGGGATGATCGCGTGGTGGTCCTCGACCTTGGCGTCGTTGACGACCCGCACCAGCGGCAGCTTGTCGAGCGAGGTGACGTACTCGGAGCCCTTGCGGTAGGCGGGGTTGTGGCCGACCAGCTCGGCGATCGGCTTGATCTCGCCGACCATGTCGCCGGTGAGGAAGCGCGAGTTGGTGCGCGGGTAGGTCAGCGCCTTGTGCTCCTCGTAGAGCTTCTGCGCGGCGGAGAGCGTGCGCCGGGCGGTGAACCCGTGCCGCGTGTTCGCGTGGCGCTGGAGCGAGGTCAGGTCGTAGAGCAGCTGCGAGCGCTCGGTCTCCTCCTTCTTCTCGAGCTTGGTGATCGTGCCGGTGCCCTCGTGGCACTCCTGCACGATCTTCGCCGCCTCGGCCTCGGCGATCCGCTTGCCGCCCAGGTAGCGCCCCGAGTAGAGGCGCTCGCCGCCGGCGGCGAAATCGGCGGCGACGAGCCAGTACGGCTCGGGCTTGAAGGCGCGGATCTCCTCCTCGCGACGGGCAACCAGCGCGAGCGTCGGGGTCTGCACGCGGCCGAGCGAGACCGCGCCGTCGAAGGCGGCGCGCAGGCGGATCGAGGCGGCACGGGTGGCGTTCATACCGACGACCCAGTCGGCCTCCGAGCGCGAGCGCGCGGCGGCCTCGAGGCTGTGCATCTCCTCGCCCGGGCGCAACCGCCCGAAGGCCTCCTCGATCGCCCTGCGGGTCATCGAGGACAGCCACAGCCGCTGGACGGGCTTGTGCGCCTTGGCGGTCTCATAGACGTAGGCGAAGATCAGCTCGCCCTCACGCCCGGCGTCGCAGGCGTTGATGACCGACTCGACGTCCTCGCGCGCCATCAGCTTGTGGATCGCCGAGAGCTGCTTCTTCGCGCGGTCGTCGTTGGGCACCAGCTTGAACTTGTCCGGCACGATCGGCAGGTCCGCAAAGCGCCACTTCTTCAGCTTGGGATCATAGGCGTCGGGATCGGCGAGCCCGACCAGGTGGCCGACCGCCCAGGTGATGACGTAGTCGTCGCCCTCGAGGCTCGTCTTGTCCTTCGACTGCGCGAACGCGCCGGGCAATGCGCCGGCGAGGTCACGCGCGACCGACGGCTTCTCTGCGACGGCAAGGGTCTTCGGCATCAGCGTCCAGGGTACGCAGCCGCGACCGCCAGCGTGCAGATTTTCATGCGCAGCGCCTCAGGGCTCGATCGGCAGGTCTGCCCGCGGCGCCCGCGGCGGGTCGAGCGGACGCGTCCCGGGGCAGCCCCCAGCCCCGCCCCGGTAGGGCAGGCGAACGACGCTCGAGGCGGCGTTGTTGCGCTCGTTGGACTCGAAGATGCCCTTCGACGGGTCGACCACGTGGCGGTAGGCGAAGCAGCCGCGCAGTCCGCTCACGTCGATCCACTGCTCGGGATAGCTCGCGGGGTAGACGTCCGGCAGGAGTCGCGCTTGGGCCCTCTGCGCACGAGGCGTGCACGGCGCCCGCGATCGTCGAGGCGCCACAGCTCGAAGCGCTCCGCGCGCCGCCATTTCCAGTAGCGCGTCTGGCCCTCGACGAACTTGAAGAACAGCTTGGCGCCGGTGAAGATGCCCAGCCGCCCCCCGTCGCGCCGGTAGATGCGCTGCCGAGCGCGCATCCCGAAGCGGCCCGAGCGCACGCCGGAGAGTTCGGCCGGGCCCGTGCCGACGTTGTCGATCGAATTGCCCGCGCGCAGCACGACGCGCCCCGGCTTGACGCTCGGGTCCAGCGAGAGGTCGAATGGCCGCTTCATCTTGAGGTCCGGGCACAGCAGCGATGGCGCGAGGCGGTCGTCCAGGCACGGATTCGGCTTCGTCGCCGCGCCCGCGGGAGCGGGGGCGACCAGCCCCACGAGGGCGAGCAGCACGAGCGGGGCTCTCTTTACGAGACGCATGGGCAGGATGCTTCCAAGGGCGAAGGCGCGCCCAGCTTCGCAGGCCGCGCGACGGCGCCCCCGCCGGTCACCGCGCACAGGGGCCCGTATCGACCGGCGCCGCGCCCGCCGCGCGCTCGATCGCGCGTGCCACGATCGCGTTGGGCACCCCGTAGCCGGTCCTGCCCCCGTCGGCGACCGACGCGGCGAAGACCGTGGTCAGCACCCGGCCCTGGCCGTCGACGACCGGGCCGCCGGAGTTGCCGGGCCGCACCAGCCCACGCAGCGGGCTGATGCTCCGCTGCACCGGACCGCGGCCGTAGGCGTCCTGGCTGGTGATCGTTCTCGTCTCGCCGAGCCTGCCCGGCACCACGTCATAGGGGCCGTTCTCGGGAAAGCCGAGGATCGCGCCCGCCGTCCCGGCCGGCGGCGCCTGCGCGAGCTCCAGCGGGGGCGCCCCGGAGGCGCCGGAGGCCTGCAGGATCGCGAGGTCGTTGTCCGGATCGAAGAAGCTCACGTCAGCGTCTATGCGCGGCGGGTCGCCCCCGAGCTGAACCGTGGTGTCGTCCTGGCCCGCGACCGCGTGGGCGTTGGTCACGATCACGCCGTCGCCGGCGACCCAGCCCGAGCCCTCGACGCCGAGGCCGCACGCGGTGCCGAGCACCTTGACGACGCTCGGCTCGGCGCCGCGCACCTCCGGGTCACGGGCGACCGCCGGGTCGGGCCGGCGGACTCCCGGCGCGGGGCCCTCGATGCGCGGGAACGGATCGAAGCGCGCGAGCGCGCGCAGCAGTGGGCCGGAGGGCGGCAGCACGGTGTTCAGCTCGGTCAGGATCGCCGAGCGCTGGATCGGCGCGCGCAGCGCGGCCACCGGAGTCTGCAGCGCGACCGCGCCGAGCACCCAGGCCAGCGCGAGACCCAGCGCACCCACCAGGACCGCGCCGCCGAGCCCGTCGAGGAGACCCAGGCGCTCGCCGAGGCGGCCGCGCAGCCGGAAGCCGAGCACCTCCAGGACCGAGGCGATCAGGCCGCCGACCAGCAGCGCGCCGACGAGCGCGCCCAGCGGCGCGTAGGGCGAGCGCGAGCCCTCCTCGAGCACCAGCGGCCCGATGCGCGAGCCCAGCACGGCGCCGGCCGCGAAGCCGGCGAGCGAGAGCGCGCCGACGATCACGCCCTGGACGTACCCCCACAGGGCCATGAGCAGCGCGAAGCCGATGATCAGCCAGTCGAGCGAAGTCACCCGGACCGGACGGTACCCTGCGGGCGAGGTGACCGACGACAGTGCGCTCGAGCGACGGCGGCGCCTCACCCACCGGGCGCTGCCGCTCGGCGCGATGGCGCTTGTTGCGCTGACGATCGGCCTCGTGTGCGGATCCGCGTTCGACTCCTCCGGCGAGCGCGCGGCGCGCGAGTTCGCCGTCGCCTGGACGCGCGGCGACTACCGCTCGATGCACGACCTGCTCGACGCGGGGACGCGGTCGCGCTATCCGCTGAAGGCCTTCCGCACCGCCTACGAGGAGGCCGCCACGACCACGACGGCGACAGCGGTGCTCGCGGGCAAGCCCGACGGGAGCCGCGACGACCGCGTGCGCATTCCCGTGCGGGTGAGCACGCGCGTGTTCGGGACGATCGACGGCGAGGTCCTGATCGCCACCCGCGGCGACGACGTGCAGTGGCGGCCCAACCTCGTCTTCCCGGGCCTGCGCGCCGGCGAGCGCCTCGAGCGCGAGACCCGGGCACCCGAGCGCGCGACGATCCTGGCGGCCGACGGCGCCGTGCTCGCCGAGGGCGCCGCCGAGCAGCGAACCTCCCCGCCGGAGGGCGTCGGATCGCTGATCGCGGGCTCGCTCGAGGTCAGCGCGGACCCCGCCGAGCGCGAACGGCTCGTCGCGCGCGGCTTCGACGGCGACACCCCGGTCGGTGCCACCGGCCTCGAGCGCGTCTTCCAGGCGCGGGTCGAGGGCGAGCCGGGCGGCGTCCTGCGGGCGGGCGAGCGCGAGCTGGCCCGCAGCGAGGCCCGCGCCGCGGCGCCGGTGCGCTCGACGATCGTCCCCGACCTGCAGGCCGCCGCCGACGCCGCGCTGGCCGGCAGGCTCGGCGGGATCGCGGTGCTCGACCCGCGCACGGCGCGCATCCGTGCACTCGCCGGGATCGCCTTCTCGGCGCCGCAGCCGCCGGGATCGACCTTCAAGCTCGTGACCACGGCCGCCGCGCTGGAGGAGAAGCTCGTCAAGCCCTCCGACGACTTCCCGGTCGTCAGCGAGGCGACGATCGACGGCGTCGCGCTGCAGAACGCCAACGGCGAGCTGTGCGGCGGGAGCTTCACCGACAGCTTTGCGCACTCGTGCAACTCGGTCTTCGCCCCGCTCGGCGTCGAGATCGGCGGCGAGCGCCTCGTCGCCGAGGCCGAGGCGTTCGGCTGGAACGCGCCGCCGAGCATCCCCGGCGAGGCGCCGAGCACGCTGCCGCGGGAAGAGGGGATCACCACGCCGCTGGAGGTCGGCTCGAGCGCGATCGGCCAGGGCAAGGTGCTCGCCACCCCGCTGCGGATGGCCTCGGTCGCGCAGGCGATCGCCAACGACGGCGTCCTCGTCGAGCCGACGCTCACCGCCGGGAGCGAGGCGGTCAGCGAGCGGGTGACACCCGCCGCGGTCGCGCGCACGATCGGCACGCTGATGGTCGGAGTGGTCGAGTCGGGCACCGGCACGCTCGCGGCGGTGCCCGGCGTGCAGGTCGCGGGCAAGACCGGCACGGCCGAGCTCGAGGACACGCGCGGCCCAACCGCCGACGACCTCGGGCCCGACCCGTCGAACACCGACGCATGGTTCACCTCCTACGCGCCCGCGAAGGACCCGCGGATCGTGGTGGCCGTGCTGCTGGTGCGCAACGGCGCCGGCGGGGCGACGGCCGCGCCCGCGGCCCAGCAGGTGCTGGCAGCGGCGCTCGACCGCTAGCCGCCCCCGGATCCGAGCGAGTCCAGAGGGACCACTAGAGATCGAGCTCGACGCGCTTGGCGTGCTCGCCGCTGCCGATCACGAGCTCGAACGGGCGGTTCTCGAGGCTCTTCAGCGAGAAGTCGAACAGCAGCATCGAGCCAGCGGCCGGGCCCTGCTGGGCGACGCTGCCGTCCTCGGGCTGGCAGTCGCCGGCGGCGAGCTCGGTTGCCTTGTAGCCGAAGGCGTTGTCATCCTCGAGCTCGAGCGGCTCGAACTCGGCGCCCTGGTTGTCCTCGACGACGAACTCGTCGGTGGTCTGCCGGGGCTCGTCACCGACGTTGCAGGCCTCGAGAAAGATGCCGTAGAGCGCCCGGCCGGGAATTGCGGGCGGGCCCGTGTAGTAGGCGGTGTCGGGCGTTATCTCGAGGTTCAGCTCGCGGGTGAGGAAGATGTTGTAATCGATCCCTTCGACGTCGATCGCGAGGCCCTCGCGCGCGGGCTCGTGGACGCCCGGCTCGGGTCCGCAGCCGGTCGCGCCGAGCGCGCACGCGAGTACGAGCGCGGCCAACGAGCGGGTTCGCATGGACCGATGGAAGGACATGCGGTCGGGCAGTCTACCCGCCACTCGGGGCGGTCTTTGACGGCGCGGAGCCGCGGCTGGCGGCCGGGCCGACTCCCGGGACGTGCGCTCCGAAGCGCGGGGCGCTGCCGGCGTCGTAGCCCGCCAGGCTCACGCGCTCGAGCTCCCGCCCGGCCGGCTCCTCGAAGATGCGCCGCAGCCGGTCGAGCGCGGTCTGCGACTGGCGGCGCAGCCAGCGCTGGGCGCCGCTCTGGCGCAGGCGGTCGACGGGGGTCTGCGGCTCGCTGTGGGTCGTCAGGTCCACCCGCGTGGAGCCGTCGGACTCGACCGTGAAGTCGTAGACGGCGACCAGGCGCGAGCGGCCACGCAGGCCGATGCGTCCCTCCTCGACGATCCGCAGCGGGCGGTCGTACTCGGTGATCGCGAGGTCCGCGCGCTCGCTGAAGATCGGCGCGTCGAGCAGGAAGCGCGCGGCCGCGCCCCTGCCGACCGGATTCGCGCGGGCCAGCCGGTACTCCTTGAGGTAGTGGTCGACGAAGGCCGGGCGGCGCGACAGGTCACCGACGAAGTCGAAGATCTCCTCGCATGGCGCGGAGATGTGGGTCGTGACCGTCACCGGGCGCATCGCGGCGTGAGTCTACGAGCCCGCGCCGAGTGGGAGCCGCGTCAGGCCGCGCGCGGAGCGACCGCCAGGTGGCGGTCGGCGGCGTGGACGCGCTCGCTGCGCACGGCGTGGCGATCGTCGGCCGGCAGCTCGGCCACGCACAGCTCGCAGAGCGTGCGCCCGGTTTCCATCTCGTGCAGGCGCTCGCCGATCAGGGGCGTCCGCCGGCACCCCGCGCAGCACGTGCGGCCACTGTCGAGCGAGCGGGCACTGGTGCGCAGGAGCAGACCGGCGAGATCGGGCATGGGGCCATCTTCGCTCCCGGCCCGGATGATCCTTCTGAGCGGGTGACCGCTCGCGCCCGACCGCAGCCTGCCCGAGATCGGGCGCGACTTCGGAGGGCGCGACCACAGCACCGTGCTCCACGCGCGCACGGCGCGTGCCGCCGACTCTGCAGCTCGGCATCAGATCGCGCCGGGCCGCTGCGCCCCGGAGGCGCCTGAGCGCGCCGGGCCGCGCCGAGCTATCGTCGCGCTGCGAATGGCCACGACGATCGCGGTGATGTCCCAGAAGGGCGGCACGGGGAAGACGACGACCACCCGTACGCTCGCCGACGTACTGCGCCGGGTCGGCGTCGACGTGCTCGCCGTCGATCTCGATCCGCAGGGCAACCTCTCCGACTACTTCGACGTACCCGCCGACGCCAGCCCCACCGTGGCCGACGTGCTCGCCGGCCAGGCGAAGGCGCTCGATGCGATCCACGACGGCGTGCTGCCCGCCAACCTCGGCCTCGCCGAATCGGAGTTGATCCTCAGCGGCAAGATGGGCCGCGAGATGACCCTGCGGCGCGCCCTGCGCGAGCCGGCCAAGCAGTACGACGTGATCCTGATCGACTGCCCGCCCTCGCTCGGACTGCTGACCGTCAACGCCCTCGTCGCGGCAGATCACGCGCTGATGTCCAGCGAGGCCGAGTACTTCTCGCTCCAGGGCGTCGAGCAGGCGCTCGAGGTGATCGAGCTGGCCAAGGACAGCCTCAACCCCGACCTCGAGTGGCTCGGGGTGCTGCTCAACATCGCCGACATGCGCACCGTGCACGCGCGCGAGGCGCACGTCCAGCTCAAGCAGCGTTTCGGCAAGCTGGTCTTCGAGACGCCGATCCGCCGCTCGGTCGCCTACGCGGAGTCGGCCGAGCGCGGGACCTCGATCATCGACTACCGGCCCGACCTGGGCGCGGACTACCTCGCGCTCGCGGACGAGGTACTGGAGCGACTGGGCTGGAAGGACGAGCGCAAGCGCCTGGCCGGGGTGCGCGACGAGCTGCTGGCGGTCTGAGCGCAGACGAACGGGCTCCGAGCTCGTCGGCCGCGACACGCGCTGGATGCCCGCCGGGCAAGCGAAGGCGCGCTCAGGCCTGGCCGCGCCGCCTCGGCTGCCGCGTGCGAGCCGCGGCCGTCAGCTCCGAGACGCGTCGACGATCTCGGCGCGGTGTCCATGCGACCGGGCAAGCCGTCCATCGGTCGTGACGAGGCGAGCATCGAGCGCCTCGGCCAGCGCGACGTAGGCGGCATCGTAGGGGCTGTGCTGGTCCCGCAGCTGCCAGATCCTCCCGGCGAGCGGGCTCACCGGGTGCCGCCGAAGCCGCGCCGCCGCGAGCTCCGTCAGCGCCCGCTCGGCACGCGGCGCCCCCAGTTCGCCCTGCCGCAGCTTGCGCCGCAGGACAGAGATCACCTCGACCGCAGCGAAGTCGAGCGTATGGGGGAGCCGCTCGCCGCGCATACGCTCCGCCACCGCCGGCCCCAGCTCGGGCGTCTGCAGCAGCCAGTCGGCGATCGCCGAGGCGTCGAGGACGATCACCCCGCCTCGCGCTTCTCGCGCTCGGCACGCAGGGCCTCCGCCGCCGGCTCTCCCCCGACGGGCTCCAGCGCCGCCACCCGGTCGAGCGTCTCCTCGAGCGTCGGAAGCCCGGCCAGGTCCTCGAGCTCGAGCCGTAGGTACTCGGAGAGGCTCCGCCCGTCGAGGGCGGCGCGCGCCTTCAGGCGGCGGTGCGCCGTCTCGGAGAGGCCGCGAACCTGGACGCTCGACACGCTGCAAGCATAGTGCATGTAGCCATGCAATCTGCCCGTAATCCTGGGCTGGGCTGACTTTCGGGTCCTGTGCACCCCAAAATCAGCCCAAGCCGCTTTCCGGGGCGGGAAGCGACGACGAGAGCGACCTTGCTGGCCGGCCGGATAATCTGCCGCCAGTGAGGGACCTGTTGCGCAAGCCCGCCGTCGAGCTCGCACGAATGGTGCGCGATGGCGAGGTCTCCGCGCGCGAGCTCGCCGAGGCGTCGCTGACCCGCGCAGAGGCAACCGCGGCGCTCAACCACTGGACGCTGCTCGACGCCGACGGAGCGCTCGCCGCGGCGGACGCGATCAAGCCGGGCGACGGCCGCCCGTTCGCGGGCGTGCCGCTGGCGATCAAGGACCTCTTCGCCCCCGTCGCGGGCCTGCGCATGGCCCAGGGCTCGGATCTCGTCGGCGACTGGACGCCCGACTACGACTACGCGCTCGTGCGCCGCTTCCGCGAGGCCGGCTTCGTCCTGATCGGCAAGACGCAGACGCCCGAGTTCGGGATCCTGCCGGTGACCGAGCCCCGCCGCTTCGGCCCCGCCCGCAACCCGTGGGATCCCGAGCGCACCACCGGCGGCTCGAGCGGCGGCTCGGCCGGCGCTGTCGCCGCCGGCGCGGTCCCGGTCGCCCACGCCAGCGACGGCGGCGGCTCGATCCGCATCCCCGCGGCCTGCACGGGCCTCGTCGGACTCAAGCCGGCGCGCGGGCGCATCTCGCGCGCTCCCGACCTCGGCGACCACTTCCTTTCGACCGACGGCGCGCTCGCCCGCACCACCGCCGACGCCGCGGCGATGCTCGACGTGATGGCGGGCTACGAGCCCGGCGACGCCACCTGGGCCCCGCCGCCCGAGGCGCCGTTCGCGCAGCTCGCCGCGCGTCCGCCGGGAGCGCTGCGAGTCGCGATGACCCTCGACGCGCCGGTCGACGCCGAGCTCGACCCTGCCTGCGTGGCGGCCACGAACGATGCCGCGAGGCTGCTCGAGCAGCTCGGCCACAGCATCGAGGAGGTCGATGCGCCGTGGAAGGGCACCGACATCCTGCCCGTCTTCAGCGTGCTGTGGGCGGCGACCGTCGCCGCCAGCGTCATGCACGCCGAGCTGATCAGCGGCCGCCAGGCGACCGAGTCCGACGTCGAGCCGCTGACCTGGTGGCTGAACCAGGAGGGCAGGGGCCACAACGCGCCCACCTACATCGGCGCGGTCGCGATGATGCAGGCCTTCGCGCGCGGGGTCATCGGGCTCTGGGGCCAGTACGACGTCCTGCTCACACCAGCGCTCGGCCGGCGTCCGGTGCGCCACGGCGAGGTCGACCCGTGCGGCGAGAACCCCGCCTACGAGTTCAAGAAGTCGGCCGAGTTCACGCCGTTCACCGCACCCTTCAACGTGACGGGGCAGCCGGCGATCTCGGTGCCGCTCTTCCACGGCGACGACGGCCTGCCGACGGCCGTGCAGCTCGTCGGGCCGCCCGCGGGCGAGGGGCTGCTGCTCGCGCTGTGTGCCCAGCTCGAGGCGGCGCGGCCGTGGGCGGAGCGCGCGCCGGAGGAGTCGGCCACCGCCTGAGGGGGCGAACCTTCGCCTCACCGCGCTTGAGAGAGCGTGAGAGGGGCGACCGACGTCCTGATCGACCTCGGCACAGCAACTGCGGCCGGCGGTGCGCTGTTCACGACGCTCGCCGTGATTGCCGCCACGATCCTGCGCGACCTCGGCCGCAGGGAAGTCGAGCTCGGAGAGTGGGCCGCGTACGGCGCGGGCTTCGGCGGGCTCTTCGGCATCGCGATCCTGATCTTCGACGCGGCAGGCTAGGCTGGACGCATGCCTCGTAAGGCGCTGCCATTCGTCGTCGCGGTCGCGCTGGCCGCGGTGATCTCCCTCGTTGCCGAGGCGCTCGGGTGGTCGGACCCCGTCCGGTACCTGGTCGCTGCACTGTGTGGCGTGTACCTCTGCCTGTGGGGCCTTTGGTACGCGTTCCTATCCGGTCCGAACCGACCTGGACCGCGCCCGGGCGAATCGCAGCGCTCCTGACGCGTCGAGCTAGGTGAAGTCGCCCTCCGCGTTATCGGAGAATGCCTCCCCTGTACGCCAGACGACGGCGATGTCTTGCGAATTGAGGAGATCCAGCAGGTCGGGGTAGGGCTTTGCTTCGAGAAGAACGGCTCGCCGACCTGCGTCCGGAACGACCCGTCCGTAATCAGCGAGCTGGCCAATCGCCATCCGGATGTCGTTCCTCGTCTACGCGCTGTAGACCGCCTGCTTGTGGGGTGGTCGCCCGGAGACGAACGGTGGACGAGGAAATGGACAGCTCGACGCCTACAACCCCTGCAGCAGCTCCGCGTCGCGCGGGTAAGTCAGCAGGGCCACTCCCTCCACGACCCCCACCCAGAGCAGCTCGTCGACCTCGTCGTTGGGCTCGAATCCCGGGTCCTCGTCGACCTCCATGCGCCAGTAGCGCACGACCTTGGCCCGCCCTTTGCGGTCGGCGTAGTGGGTGCTCGCGAGCTCGACCTCGAGCGAGCAGAGCAGGCCGGTCTCCTCCTCGACCTCGCGCAGCGCCGCCTGCTCGAAGGTCTCGCCGGGGTCGAGCTTGCCCTTGGGCAGCGTCCAGTCGTCGTAGCGCGGACGGTGCACGAGGCAGACCTCGGTGCCGCCCTCGCCGTCGCGGACCACGACGCCGCCCGCCGCCTGGACCTCGATGTCGGTCACGCGAGCTCGCGCACGTCGGCGCCACCGGGGTCGAAGGTCACGCGCCGTACATCGCAGTCGGTCGCCTCGGCGCGCAGCGTGGTGAGCACGGTGCCCGTGTGCTCCCAATGGCACCAGAAGAGCACGGTCGGCCCGGCGCCCGAGATCGAGGCCCCGACCGCCCCGATCGCGACGGCGCGCTCGACGAGGGCGATCGAGCGCGGGTAGAGGTGCCCGCGCCGCGGCTGGTGGATGCGGTCGGCCAGGCCGCGGGCGACGAGTGAGAAGTCGTCGCGCGCAAACCCGAGCACCAGCAGCGAGGCATGCGCGATGTTGTAGACGACGTCGGCCATCGGCACCTCGGCGGGCAGTGCCGCGCGCGCCTTGGCGGTGGGCACCTGCTCGGGGAGCAGCACCAGCACGCCCTCGAGTCCCGCCGGGGGCATGAAGCGCACCGGCTCGCCGTCCGCGCACACGACGAAGCCGCCGAGGTAGGCCGCGGCGACGTTGTCGGGATGGCCCTCGAGCTCGCTCGCCAGCCCGAGGATCGGCGCGTCGAGCTCGTACATGTGATCGGCCGCGCACAGCCCGGCCACGATCGCCGCCGCACTGCTGCCAAGGCCCGCCGCGACCGGGATCTCGGACCGGATGCGAAACGCGAGCCCGTCGGCGGGATGCAGCGCCTCGAAGGCGCGCACGCAGAGGTTGGTGGCGTCCAGCGGGAGCCCCGGGACGTCGCTGTCGACGGAGAAGGTCCCCGTCTCCTCGACCTCGAGTTCGAGGCCCAGGTCGAGAGCCGCGGCCAGTACGTCGTAGCCCGGCCCGAGGTTGGCCGAGGAGGCCGGGACGCGCACGAGCCGGCGACGGTTCACCGATCCTCCCGGATCGCCGCCTCCAGCGCCTCGATCTCGGGCTTGCAGGGCACCACCGGCGCCGCTCGGCTGATCGCAGTCTGGGGGTCCTTGAGCCCGTGGCCGGTGAGCACGCAGACGACCCGGCCCTCCGCGCCGTTGGCGAGCAGGCCGGCGACCGACGCAGCCGACGCCGGCTCGCAGAAGACGCCCTCGCGGGCGGCGAGCAGCCCGTAGGCCTCGAGGATCTGCTCGTCGGTCACGGCCCGCACCGCGCCGCGCGTTGACGTGAAGGCGCCCATCGCGTCCTCCCAGCGGGCGGGATTGCCAATCCGGATCGCCGAGGCGACCGTCTCCGGCGCCTCGACGGGGGCGCCGTGGACCAGTGGCGCCGCCCCCGCCGCCTGGTAGCCGTGGAGCGCCGGTGCGACACCGTACTCGTTGAAGCCGCGCCACCACGAGGTCACGTTGCCGGCGTTGCCGACCGGCACGCAGAGCACGTCGGGCGCCTCGCCGAGCTCGTCGCAGACCTCGAACGCGCCCGTCTTCTGGCCCTCGATGCGGAACTCGTTGACCGAGTTGACGAGTGCGATCGGCTGGCGCTCGGCGAGCTGGCGCACCAGCGCCAGCGCCTCGTCGAAGTTGCCCCGCAGCGCGACCACGCGCGCGCCGTGGACGAGCGCCTGGGCGAGCTTGCCGGTCGCGATCTTGCCCTCCGGGACGATGACGATGCGCCGCAGACCCGCCCGGGCGGCGTAGGCCGCGGCGCTCGCTGCGGTGTTGCCGGTCGAGGCGCAGACAACCGCCCCCGCCCCCTCGCTCAGCGCGGCCGAGACGGCGACGGTCATGCCGCGGTCCTTGAACGAACCCGTCGGGTTGGCACCCTCGAGCTTCAGCCAGACGTCGCACCCCGTCCGGCCCGACAGGAACGGCGCGTGCACCAACGGCGTGTCGCCCTCCCCCAGGCTGACCAGCGGCTCGACCGGCAGCCGGTCTGCGTAGCGCCAGAGGCTCACTCGAACACCCCTTCGATCACCCTGATCACGCGCGGCTCGCTGCGCACGAACTCCAGCCGCGAGATCAGCGTCACGGCCGCGCGGAACTTCGACTCGAGCACCGGGTGCATCACCATCGCCAGGCGCGCGTCGGTGCCCAGCCCCTTCTGCACGACCGACTTGATCGAGACGCCCTGGAGGCCGAGCAGCTCCGCGACCTGGGCCAGCACGCCCGGGTGGTCGCCGACCTCGACGTGCAGGTAGAAGGCCGACTCGGTGTCGGTCACCAGCCGTGTCGCCACCGCCGGCGGGGGGGCGAAGGGCGGCGGGATCATCGCCGAGATCACGTCGCCCAGCAGCGCCGAGGCCGTCTGGCTGCCGCCCGCGCCAGGGCCCGAGAGCGTGATCTCGGTGATCGCCGGCGACTCGATCGTGACCGAGTTGAAGGAGCCGTGAACCGCCGCGAGCGGGTGACCGGCGTAGAGGAAGGCCGGGTAGACGCTGACCGCGAGGCCGCCGCCGATCCGCTCCGCGCTGCCGATCAGCTTGAGCGAGAGGCCGAGCTCGCGCGCGTAGGCGATGTCCTCGGCGGTCACGTTCTCGATGCCCTCGCAGGGCACGTCCTCGACGTGGACGGGCGCCCCGAAGGCGAGCCGCGCGAGGATCGCCATCTTGGCCGCGGCGTCGAGCCCCGAGACGTCCTCCGTCGGATCGGCCTCCGCGTAGCCCAGCGACTGCGCTTCGGCGAGCGCGTCCTCGTAGCTCGCGCCGGTGCGCTCCATCGCGGTGAGAATGAAGTTGGTCGTGCCGTTGACGATCCCGTTGACACGCTCGATGTGCGCGCCCGCGAGCGTCTCGCTGATCACGCGGATGACCGGCACCACGCCCGCGACGGCGGCCTCGAAGCGCAGCTGCACGCCGGAGCCGGCCGCAGCGTCGAAGAGCTCGTCGCCGTGGCGGGAGAGCAGCTGCTTGTTCGCGCTGACCACGTGGCGACCCGCGCGCAGCGCGGCGAGGACGTGCTCCAGCGCCGGGTCGGTGCCGCCGATCGCCTCGACGATCAAGTCGCTGCGCTCGAGGATGTCGCCGAAGTCGCCACGGCTGCGGGTCAGAACCCCGCTGACCTCCGGCCGCACGCCGACCTCGGCGGCGATCGCGTCCGCACGCGACTCGAGCAGCTCGACGAACGCCGCCCCGACCGTGCCGCTGCCCAGGACGCCGATTCGGAATGAGCAGGGGGGGGGGGGGGGGGGGAGGAGAGAAGGAGAACAGAAACACCCCCCGCGCCC